>CAYVBH010000300.1:0-5158 GCA_964449015.1 uncultured Bacteroidales bacterium | reverse complement strand
TCTCCACAAACCAGCGGATGTCAACCACAATGTATTCCCATCCGTATTCCTTCAGCTTTTCGGCCATGTAATCGGCATTGGCCTTCACTTCATGTTCTTCAACAGTAGGGCCATAGCAATCCCAGCTGTTCCAGCCCATAGGCGGTGTCGGGGCCCAGCTGCGAAAATCCTGATCGGCTTTCTTCCCGGTACATGAGCCGCAAACGGCACATACAAGCACAAGTAAAACAAAGGAGGTAGTTTTCATATCTTGTTTTCTATTCCCGAAAGCTACAAAATTTGTAACAAAAAATCATTGTGGCAAAACAGGACCAAGATAAAAGACAGTGGTAGTCATAATGAACAACTCGCAGCTCTTTCCCGCCTGCAAGACTCTTCTAATGCTTCTTCAGAAAATCCCCGTCAATAATCAGCAGCTTCACACCGTTTTCTGAGGAGGAGCGGTGTGAACTCAGTTCGTCAGTTACCACATAAGTCATACCGCGGGTTAACAAAAACTTCTCTCCGTTACTGAGCTCACTGATAAAATCACCTTCGAGGCAATGCACAATATGGCCTTTGGTACACCAGTGGTCGGCCACATAACCTTTGGAATATTCAACGATACGGATCCTTAAGTCCTCCAATTGCAGGGTTTGCCACCAGGCAATACCCGGATCACCCGGATGCTCTGTTTTGGGAATGAGCGACCAGTCAATGGTTTGAAACGGTATGTTTTTTGAATTCATATATTTATGTTATTGTAATTTAAATGTTGCAAAACATGAGTTGTGCAATAAATCAGAGCCAGGCATTAACTAATCATTCGGATAATCCCTTTTTATTGTAAATTCCACCCTCCGGTTGATGGTACGATGGGCTTCGGTATCATTTTCAAACAGGGGCAGATCAGAACCAAAACCTGCAATTTGTATCCTGCTATTGTCAATGCCTTTACCAATAAGCCATTCCGAAACAGCCCTGGCACGCGCAAGTGACAAAGCCTTGTTATATTCTGATGATCCAATATTATCTGTATGACCGCTGATAATAATGGATACGTCATTAGTGCTCAGAAAAATATAAAGCTTTTCCAACTCTTCAAAAGAAGCGGGAAGCAATTCAGATTTATCAAACTCGAAAAATATATTTTTCAATATGAAAACCTTATTCCACATCAGGGAATCTGCCGGGTTCATCAGATCAAAGCTGATCCGCTCAGTAAACTGCGCCTCATCATTCTCAGTTTCACAATTGCAATGAGTCGTGTCTGCTGACAACTTCACCTGATCAATGAGGTAGTATGCTGATTGGTTATAGTCGCCTTCACTGGTGTTCAAAGGAACAATGGGTGTTATGGTGGTCGCCTTTAAATCACTGTGCCTCCCCAGTGTAATGTATCTTTCTTTGCCCGTGGCGGTATACAGAGAACACAATGTCTTCCACTCGTCCCTGTTGTCCATCTTCTGATTAAAGTAAAACTGCGGATTTGCTTCTCCGCGGGCCGGTATGGTATCGGAAAAATAAACACCAAGGTTGTTGATATAAAAACCGGAATTTTGGCTTAACCGTATTTTAACGCTCATGCAATATTTTCTTCCCGGCTCCGGATGCTGGAAAACCGTGCCTGTGATATACTCTGAATATTTTTTTGTAGGCTGATGATACAGAATTATTCCAACATAATTGTGCTTTTCATTGAATGTAGGGCCCAGATTATCCGGTACATTTTTAAACCTGCGGTAAGGATTATAATAGTCCGGTGTGTTTCTGCTATGGGAAAACCAGAATGGAATCTGCTTTCCGATTTCATCCTGACCATTGCTGGTTTGCAATTGAGGCGGCCCAAAATAAAAGCTAAAATCCCCGTTTAATACCAAATTTTCTTTGTCAGCTTCCACGTGCCATATCGTATCTCTGATTCCATCCTCTACCCGGATTTCTCCGGCCGGTTGATCCTCATCATAGAACCTGGCTACATCTGATGTCCACAACACTCCGTTTTTATATTCTTCCCGCCTCATCAGAATCCCCAATTCATTGAAATACTCCCAGGTCCCATGAGGTATTTCATTTGAGCTGCAAACTTTAATGCGGAGGTAGTTTTCAACCTGCTTCACACGACCATTCTGATAATAATAGGTCCATTTCCCAATTTTTCTGAACGAAGACTGATTAGATGGGTAATATGCATGATAGCCGGGACATAGAATAATTCTGCCTTGAGAATAGATTCGACCGTTACTGTAATCGATTCTTATTTTCTGCGTTTGGCCAAAAGAAGAGACAAATAGAAAAGCAAAGCTCAATGCATACAGCAATCGCATGACATACCTGGTTTTAGAATGACCCTGAAAGAATCTCATCCATCGCCGCAACCAACAAATCAATCTGCATTTTTTCAATAATTAACGGAGGCATAAGCCGGATTGTTTTATCTTTCAACCCAACCAGAAAACCCTTATCAATTAACCGGTTATACAATTCATCTCCTTTTTCTGACGATTCCAATTCAACGCCAATCATCAACCCCCTGGCCCTCACCTCGGCAATTGCATGGTGGTACCTGGCTTGCAGAGGAATCAATTCCTGTTTGAAATACAATCCCTTCTCATAACTCTGAGTAATTAAATCTTCCCTTTCCATAGTTCGGATTACCTCCAGTCCCACCGCGCACCCCAGCGCATCATTCTGGTGCGACTGTGCATAGCGGAAAGGGCTGTTTCGAAACAATTCCGCCACCTTAGCGGAAATGGCCACACCGCTCACCGGATATCCGTTCCCCAAAGCTTTTCCAACCGAAATAATATCGGGATTATAATCATAATGCTGATACCCGAACCATTTCCCGGTTCGTCCAAAACCGGTAGTTACTTCGTTAGCCATCAGCAAACCACCATTTTTGTTGACCCCGTCGGCGATGGCTTTGACAAATTCCGAACCGGGGTATCGGATGAAACCCCAGGCATTTCCAGGTTCAAGCACAAAAACCGCTATTTCGTCAAAATTAAGTTGTGAAACAGCGTCTGTCTCATCCATGGATATGCTGATTAAATCGGGGTTGGTTTCCGCTATTTGTCCGTATCCGAAAGCCGACAGGTAGGAGCAATCCATTTTCAGCACTTTTTTTCTTCCGGTCAGCCTTCTGGCCAGGGTTATTCCCAGGTTAACCGCTTCGGAACCTGAATTCAGGAATGTACACTGACCACCTTCAAGATCAAGTTTTCCGAGCAGTTTTATTGATAATTCCTCGGATTCATTGTTCCGGAAGCGCAAGCCGTCATGGATCAACTTGTCAACCTGTTGTTTGATCAGCTTGTTGATTGCCGGATGCGAATGTCCTAGATTCGCGGCCCAATCGCCCGATTCAAAATCAATGTATTCCTTATTTCCGTTATCATAAACACAACAGCCTGCCGACCTGACAAGCGTTCTGTCAGCCTGTTTGTAAAATGGGATGATGGAATTTGTCATTCAGAAAAATGTTGCAGTCTCTTGAAAAATTTGGCAGCTTACACCAGGGCAAATAGAATCATGTAATTGTGTCCGAATTTCTTGGCACATTTGGGACAGTAGGCATAATGCACATAATAATCCTTTGCCGTTTTTTCGCTTTCTTTAAGGTACACCTCCATCTCTTTAATAAAACGGGGGATGGCATTATACGGGCCGTCAAACACCCTGGTCATAAAGGTTCCTGAAATTGCGGTGTTATTAGCGCCATCCACTGCTTTGGTTACGGCATAGTAAATTTCCGATTTGAAGGGTGTGGGATCCCGGAAGAGAATCAGCGCGTCACTCAAATCGGGAATAGTTACACCGGCTTTTACAGCCATACTATGCATTTTCATGGTTTTTTTCCCGATCATGGGAGGGAAAGGGATGTGAAACAAAGCAGGAATGGTTTCCATAATGAAAAGTTTGTTCTCCCAAACAAAGGTTTTTTTGTCCCATTTTGCCACATCAAATTCAGGACAACAGGGTTGATCTTGTGTTTTCATATATCAGGGTTTATGAATTGTTTTGGCTTTCTCACAGGCAATATTGCGATCAAGTTATTTGTATTTGTGCCTGAAATTTAACTAAAAGTACCCATTTGGGCAAAAACAGAAGAGAAAAAACTGAGGCTATCCTCGCAACCTTAGACCCTCATGTCCAACTCACCCCTAGCCCCTCTCCTGAAGGAGAGGAGCCGGGGGTGAGGTGTTGAAACACAAAGATTACTTTTCTTTTTTCTGGTTAAATAATATTTCTGTTGTCAACCATTATGCAAATCCATGAATTCCCAAACAATTACTTTGATATTGCTGCGATTTTAATAAATTTGAAGTCTAAGAGAAATGACTATTTAATAAAATAACAAATTAGCCTCTTCTGAGAAAGTATACCCGGACCAATATGATCTCCCTGGAATTAATGATTATTCTCGATTTACCGGCTCTGACTTATCTAATTGTAAATTAAACCACATTCCTTTATATCCCTCAAATTATGAAAAAAATGACATTGAAAACTGCACTGTTGCTGCTCCTGGTTACCCTGATCAGCACATCCTGTAACAAAGAATCCGGTAAGCCGGGAGAAAGTTCGGCAACCCCTTTTATTGTTCAGATAAAAGACAAACCGATGACTTTCTGTAATCCGATAACTTTTACTGGTGCCGGAAGGGCCGGTGAACCCATCGTGCTCATCTTTCAGGATGATTACTACCTCTTCGTCACGGGCAGAAGAGGATACTGGTACTCAGCCAACATGAGAGACTGGACCTATGTTGATTCGCCCACATTCCCCGGTGGCGTTCCGGGAGTTGTTACCGATGGGAAAATTCTGTACGCCTGTGCTATGAATTCAAAAGATTTATATTCATGCACTGATCCTAAGAGTGGGGTATGGACCAAGGCTGCCACAATGGACAGCGACCGTTATGGTGATGCTGATATCTTCATTGATGATGATGGTCGGGTATACATGTATTTTGGATGGTCGCAACTATTGTCCATCCAGGTTGTTGAACTCGATCCCAATAATGGATTCAAGGAAAAAGGCGAACCCGTGGTCTGCTTCTTCGGAGATCCAGAAAACCATGGTTTTGAACGCAGAAGAGCTAATGATGTGATCTTTCCATTCTTCGACCACCGGCCCTATTTTCCTGAAGAAATTCCCTGGATAGAAGGCCCCT
>CAYVBH010000299.1:0-5182 GCA_964449015.1 uncultured Bacteroidales bacterium | reverse complement strand
GCGCCTGGAGTGGCTGCCCATACGGTTAAGGAACGAAGCGGATTCAAGGTTGTATTTGGGCCGATCAGGGCTAAGGACATCAAGTCCTTTGTTGGCAACAAATACAAAGCCAGCACCGAAATGCGCAGAATTGATTTCCCCATGAAAGAAAGGGCAAAACTCATACCCGTTGATTTCATGTATGGTAAATACAAACTGATTGGCTTTCTGGTTGCCCTGTTCATCCTATCCGGTCTGGATTCATCAGGATTGTCATTTTCCCGGATGCTGTCATCAAGTCCTTATCCCTTGATCAATATTGCAGGAGCCTATATTGCCGGTATTGTTATTGCCCCCATTCTTCTTCCTGTTGCACCGTTTCGTGCCTTTGCCCTTAAGGGTGCTTTCTGGGGTCTGCTGTTTACTGTGTTAATAAACCTTGTTTTTCCTGTTTCCTCGCTGGAATCGGTTGCTATGGGATTGTTAAATATCAGTGTGGCGTCATTTCTGACCATGAATTTTACCGGATCATCCACCTATACTTCACTTTCCGGTGTGAAAAAAGAAATGAAGTGGGCCATTCCATTCCAGATTGTTTTCCTGGTTGCCGGATTCACACTTTTTGTTGTATACAAACTTAAATAATTAAAGATATGCAGTATTTAAAAGATGTTGCTACGCTCAAACTGAACCATGATCTTTGCACGGGATGCGGCATGTGTGCCATTGTATGTCCCCATGCGGTTTTCGAAATTGCCGGTGGTAAAGCAAAAATAACAGATATCAATAACTGTATGGAATGTGGCGCCTGTTCCCGCAATTGCCGGTACGAAGCCATTTCAGTCAAGTCGGGTGTCGGATGTGCAGCTGGTATACTTACCGGTCTTCTTAATAATTCGGAACCTACCTGTGGTTGTTCACAGAACGCGGAGAAATCTTGCTGTTAGAAACCAAAACAATTGTATAATCCAGACTACCAGTCTTGAATCTCAACTACCTAATTATATTTTTTCGTAAAAAAATAAATTGAAAACTTGCAGATTCTAAAATAACATATAAATTTGCATTCATATAAATACAGATTTATATAAGTTATAATTTATATGAATAACTTTAAAGAATTGCAACAAATCTTCCAAACGCTGGCCGATTACAACCGGTTGGTTATTATCAATTCTATTGGGGATAAGGAGTGTTCAGTTGGCGAACTTGTAAAGACTGCGAATATATCACAACCATTGGTATCTCATCATTTGAGAGTGATGAGGGAGATAGGCATCCTTGAGACCAAGCGAAACGGGCCTTTCATCTATTATTTTGTCAAGGATGTGAAACTGCTGTATGCAATAAATCTGTTTGCAGAGATATTCAGGAATAATGAAGTCAGTAACTCAGATTTCCGATTTTGCCCGGAATGGATCATTGAAAAATTCAAAACTAAACTATAGGAGGAAGTAGCCATGTCATTTAGAGAAAAAATGATGAATATGATGATGGATAATCAATTCAAGAGTATGTCATCTGAAGATAAAAAGCAAATGATGGATGCCATGATGGAAAAATTTTTTTCATCCATGACGGAAGATGAAAAGAAAGACATGATGTCAGGCATGATGCCAAAAATGATGCAACAGATGATGGGAAACAATCCAATGATGGGCATGATGTCTATGATGATGGGTTCAGGAAAGAATTCCAAGGGTATGACTGAAGAAGGCAAGATGCCCTGGGATATGTGCAGAGAAATGATGTCGGGTATTAAAGAAACTGCTAATACTGCCAGGTTTGCAACATCTGAATTACGCGGACTCTTTGATGAATGGTGTCAGCAGATTGAAACAGAAATTCTGGCATTTATCAAGGAAAGAAAGACCATTGATGTCGCTGAACTATCCTCAAAATTTTCATTGTCGGAAGAAAGCATTAAATACCTTTTGAACAAACTAGCAAACAAGAATCTCATCGATTTTAAAGTATAACGGCTAAGCAAAGATTTGTCCCAAACATGTAACGTTTTCAGCCTAGTTGCGTTAATGAAATACAATAATCAAACTCATTATGTTATGAAATCTGAAGTCATTCTTGAACATGAATTCTTGACGCTTACTTATTATCCTGAAGCAAGTTGCATATTGGAAACATGGAAAGGATTTACAAAATTTGAATTGTTTGCATCATTGCTCGAAGAGGTATTGAAGCTCATGGTTACAAAAGGTGCCAAAAACCTTATTCTTGACACAAGATTACACAAGGGATTGGATCCAAAGGGACAGGAACATGGCGTAAACCGTTGCACCCAGCATGCCAAACAATACGGACAAATGTTGCATGCTATCATAGTACCCGAAGATGTATTTTCTAAGTTCTCTGTGGAAAACTTCGTAAAGAAACTCGATAAATCCCAGCTGGTAGTCAATGCCTATTTTAAAGAAGTAGAAGATGCATTGAATTGGATGATGGAAAAACACAACTAACACCTTATCACGCTTGCTCATTCGCAACGAGGTTGTTATGAAGCGCCATGAATAAGCCGATTCAATTCATTACAAATGAACAATTGTATAATCAGGTTATTGAGCCTGTGGCTAAAGCCACTTCATTTGTGTGGATAGGTACGGCCGACATCAAGGACCTTCATGTAAAGCACAAGAGCAAAGTTCTGTCATTCCTTGGGGTACTTGATGAATTGGCCAGAAAAAAAGTCGCCATTCGCCTATTACATGCCAGGGAACCAGGCCCCAATTTTAAAAGAAGTTATGACAAATACCCAGTGCTGTGGAAGAACATGGAACGGCAACTATGCCCGAGAGTTCATTTCAAACACATCATCATCGACGGAAAATTGGCTTATGCCGGCTCAGCCAACCTCACAGGAGCAGGTTTGGGTATGAAGGGTGAACATACCCGGAATTTCGAATCAGGCATTGTTACCTCAGATCCACAATTGGTTGAAGCTATCATGAACCAGTTTGATGAGGTATGGATGGGTAAATACTGCAAAACCTGCAAGAGGAAAAGCTTTTGCGGCGATCCGATTCTATAGATTTCTGGATCCCAAACGATTCAGGATTGCTATCAAATAAACAACTACATACTTTGTTCTCATTGCAACTCATGAACTGATTGCCAAAACCGAATGGCTATCCATCATATGCGTGCCAAATCTTCCGGGGAATAGGATCGACATACATCACATACCCATTAGCAAGTAGAAACGGAGTCTGAAGCGGTTTTTTCATTTGCACAAAATCGTTACATTTATGCTTTGATAAAACCATGTACCATGTCAGAAAAACAATCGTTTCATATTACCGGTCACTTTGCAGGTAAACATCATGCTGTCTTTATTATACCTGCTTTTATTCTCATACTTGGTCTTTCTGCGCTTTCGTATTCCGCACAGGCGCATTCTACCGGTAAAAGCAAAGCTACAGCAATCAAATGGGTGGGTACCTGGAGTACCGCTCCACAGTTGGTGGAACCACACAACATGCCTCCGGCACCGGGTTTGAGCAACAACACCATCCGGCAGATCGTGCGCGTATCCATTGGTGGTGACAGCCTGCGTGTGAAATTCTCCAATGAATTCAGTAAAAGTCCGGTTACCATGCACAAGGTACAGGTGGCCGTTTCCACGGGAGGCAGCGCTGTTGACGGTTGTACCATCACAGAGCTGATTTTTAACGGCAAACCAGAGGTTACCATAGCACCTGGAACAGCCATTACTTCTGATCCGTTTGCCTTCCCCTTAAAACCGAGAATGGACCTGGCCATAACCATATTCTTTGGTGAGACCTCACCCGATGTTACCGGGCACCCGGGTTCAAGAACCACATCATACCTGCTCAAGGGCAATATGGCTTCTTCTGTCAGTTTCCCGGGCGCGGTTCCCACAGATCACTGGTATGTGATTAATGGAATCGATGTGAAGGCCCCTTCTTATGCTGGTGCTGTTGCCATCATTGGCAATTCAATTACTGATGGTCGCGGTTCAGGAACAAATAAACAAAACCGTTGGCCCGATATACTTTCAGAACGACTCGTTAAAAATCCTTCCACACAGCAGGTGGCTGTTTTAAACATGGGCACTGGCGGCAACTGCGTGTTGAAAGCTTGTCTGGGACCTTCGGCTCTCGACCGGTTCGACCGCGACATTTTGCAACAAAGCGGGGTGCGTTGGGTAATCATCTTCGAAGCCATCAACGATATCGGTCAGACCCCTACAGCAGAAGCTGCAGCACAGGTGGCCAAAGACCTGATTGCTGCCTATGAAAAAATGATTGATAAGGCACATGCAAAAGGCTTAAAGGTTTATGGTGCCACCATTGCTCCGTTTGGCCAATCGTTCTATTACAAGGATTTCAGGGAAACCGCAAGAAACACAGTAAACACCTGGATTCGCAAGAGTGGCCGCTTTGATGCCGTTATCGACTTCGACAAAGTGTTGCAAAACCCGACCGACCGGTTAACCATTTTGCCGGAGGCCCATACGGGCGATTTTCTGCATCCGAATGAAGCGGGTTATGTCATCATGGGTGGATCAATCAACCTGAAACTGTTTAAGTAATTCGAAAGTCATCCGCATAAATCAGATATTACCCAGAATTCAAACCATGAAAGAAAATTCGCTCAACCGCAGGAAGTTTTTTGCACTCCTGGGCGCCGGAAGTGCTGCGCTGGCCGCCAAACCCTTATCGGTTTTAGGTTCAACTGCACCTGCCGTAAGTGATAAACCGGCCACCAATATTGCCGATGCTGCCAAGGCTGCAAGAACCGAATGGTCCATGCCGGGCAAATTCCCGGGCAAGGTGGTTCAGGTGAAAAATGTAAAGGCTGTCATCAACAACGAACCGGTTGAGCGGGAAGCCTACCGCATGATCGAAAAGGCCATGCTGGAGCTGACCGGCAAAAGCGATTTGGGTGAAGCCTGGAGAACTTTTGTCAGTCCCGGAGAACGCATCGGACTTAAGGTGAACCCGGTTGCAGGCAAGCTGCTTTCAACCAGTCACGCCGTCACCCAATCGGTGATCAGACAGCTCGAAGCAAGCGGAATTGAAAGAAAAAATATAGTAATCTGGGACCGGCGTGACATGGAATTGAAAGATGTTGGTTTTACACAGGAGAATTACCCGGGTATTACTATACGAGGTACCGAATGCCAGGATGAGAAAGGTTCATTCTATGACGCAGATGGAAAATTATA
>CAYVBH010000298.1:0-5190 GCA_964449015.1 uncultured Bacteroidales bacterium | reverse complement strand
CAAACAGCCGGGAGACACCGTATTTGCCGGAACACTTTGTGTGAATGGCAGTGCGATGATCAGAGCAGGCCGGGTCGGATCGGAAACCGTACTTGCCGGCATCATCAATATGGTGCAAAAAGCCCAAGGCACAAAGGCTCCTGTTCAAAAAACGGTTGACCGCATTGCTAGCATCTTCGTGCCAGTTGTTTTGGGAATCTCCGTACTGAGCTTCATGGTTTGGATGCTGTCCGGTGGTGATGATGCCATCTCCCGTGCGCTGATGGCCATGGTTACCGTGCTGGTTATCGCCTGCCCCTGTGCACTTGGACTGGCTACACCCACTGCCATCATGGTCGGGATCGGCAAAGGAGCCCGTAACGGAATTCTGATCAGGGATGCGGAAAGTATTGAACTCATGCAGAAAGTAAAAGCCGTGGTGATGGATAAAACCGGCACACTTACCGAAGGAAGTCCTGTCGTTACCGACATCATTTGGATAGCTGATGAAAGGACCCGGCTAGAAACTGAACCGGTGCTGCTTGAAATGGAAAAACGCTCGGCACATCCACTGGCACAGGCTATTGCGACCGCTCTGACAAAGAATGCGCATGAACCGGTGGCCCTGGATGACTTTGAGAATGTCTCCGGTAAGGGAATTAAAGCTGTATTTGAAAACCGGCCATACTTTTCAGGTAATTCCAGATTTCTGGCGGATGAAGGCATTCCGGTTGGTGCTGAAAATGAAGAAAAAATCAAGGCGCTGCAGGCGAGCGGCCAGACCGTTGTTTTCTTTGCTGACTCATCGGCTTTGCTGGCCATCATAGGATTGGCTGATACGCTGAAAGAAACCTCATCAGAGGCTGTTCACCAGCTGAAATCAGCCGGAGTCGCAGTCTATATGCTCACCGGCGACAATCACCAGACAGCAGCATCCATAGCCACGCTGGCAAGAATTGACCACTTTCAGGCCAACATGCTTCCTTCAGATAAGGCTGACTTCATTAAGAAACTGCAGGCAGATGGGGTTGCTGTTGCCATGGTGGGTGACGGCATCAACGATTCCCAGGCCATGGTGCAGGCCGATGTAGGTATTGCCATGGGCAAAGGCTCAGACATTGCCATGGATGTGGCCGGCATAACCATTATTTCATCTGATCTGCAGCAGATTCCAAAAGCCATCCGACTTTCCAAACTGACGGTGCGAACCATTAGGCAAAACCTGTTTTGGGCATTTATTTATAATATGATCGGAATACCTGTTGCCGCAGGAGTTTTATTTCCTATCTGGGGTTTCATGCTGAATCCGATGATTGCTGCTGCAGCCATGGCACTCAGCTCGGTGTCGGTGGTGAGTAACAGCCTGCGGCTGAGGGGTGCGAGGTTGTAATTTCCGACCAGCTTGTCTCTCGCAGAAATCATTTCTCGCAAAGAATTTCTCGCTGATTTAATTTCTCGCAGATCGACGCTGATTGAGCAGATTTCGCAGATTATTCTTCCTTCCCGTCATACTTCGACAGGCTCAGTATGACACCAGACTGTACAATTCGAAACTTGCAGCGTGTAGCTTAAAGCTCAAAGCTCATAGCTCGCAGCTGTTCCCAGACATAGAAGACCAGAAGACCTTGCAGACTATAAGGACACCTCAAAACTTTATCATCTCTTTCGGCTTCAAATTGTTCTCCATCGTCCAAAAATGAGCTTCACCGTGGGCGATTCTGAAGATGATCAGACCGGGACTCTCAATGGTGAGTCCGAATTCCTTCAGGAAGGGACGCTCTATTAATACCCTCTCCTTGAGTTTATAATCACTGATGAACTCAATTTCTCCGGCAACCCGAAGCATCATGCCAATCGTATCTTCGCGATGGTAGAAGCAGGCTTCAACTTTCGGATTCACAATCAATTGTTTGTACATGGTTTTGATGCTTCCGGTTTGAAAGTAAAACCCGGTTTCATCGGCAAACCAGAAGCCCAGCGCCCTTACACGGGGTTGGTCGCCTTCTGTAGTGGCCAGAAAGCATACTTTGTTTTCATTGGCAAAATCAATACAATCCTGTATCGTCTTCATGGTTATTTGATTGAATGTTTTGGTAAAAGAAAATATTATGATTTATTAAGGTAAAATCCTGCTCATTTTTTAAAATCCTCCAGAAGACTCATCACCAGGGCTTCCTTTAAAATTGTAATCATATATCAGTTGGGTTTGTTTATTTAACTGGATGCGTACTAAAGTATTCAAACATTGAATATAATCTCAATCATGATAATGTCACTTTTCAACAGAAAGCATGATAGACGCTTGTCATTGCGAGGACTAACTGTTGACGTGCAGCTTTCATTTCTTTTCATTTCCTGTTATCTTCCTAATCATAGGAATAACCGCCGACAATCCTTTGCCCGGTTCGTTGGAGAAAAAGAGGAATCCCTGGGGCCGGATGAGATTTTGAACGTATCTAGTCGTATAATTGGACTGTGCATCCATCTCAGGTGTTATACCCATATCCAATTGCTTATTAATCAACTGTTGATTAATGATAAGGCTGCCATCCACTTGACCAGTAACAGGTTCGAGGTTAATGAAAGCTTGTTTAAAGCTGGCATAATTTTTATATGGAAGAATCTTCGCCTCCGTTAGTTTTACCGTATCGGATAAGAACGGAAAGGATGATTCAATACTATCTTTCCGTGAAGGTCCTTCGTCCAACTGCACGGTATCCATCTGTGAAGAAGCGTTCATCATCGTCATAAAGTTCAAACCAACAAACATGATGAATTTATTATGCACGATTAATGGATTTCATAGTTTCTGCATAAAACTATCAAAAACCATTGATAATCAATCGTTAAAAAATACTAAATTAGATATCATACCTTCGATCCAAACATCTTATTCTGCCGGGTCATTTTAACAAAATAATTCAGCCGTTTGGTAAACTCCTCGCCCCGAATCCGGGCATGGTCAATGTAAGCGATCCTCACCTGCCTGTAATTCTCAGGAAAAGCGTTGAAGTTCTGCCATACAACCGCATCCTTTTTAAGAACGGTCATAATATCCTTTGGCATCTTAAAAGGCTTGTGCTCCCTGACGGTTCCTTTATCAACCACCAGGTGGTGATTGATGCTTTTCAAACCGGCTTCAGTCATTTTACCGAGTTCGATCATTTTTCTCACACGCACCCTGTTGAGTTCCGAAAGCTGGCTCTTAGCCCGGCGGGGACTGAAACGCTGGGCAGCATGGTCAACATCCAGCTTTTTAAGCGTGCTGTCAATCCATCCAAAGCAAAGGGCTTCTTCAACCGCTTCATCGTATGGGATTCTGGGCTTTCCGGATTTTTTGTTGGCATATACCAGCCAGATATCTTTGGCTTTATCATAGTTCTTCTCAAGCCAGGAGCGCCATTCCTCCCGGGTTAGTACAAGCAGCGTTTCAGTTATTTCCATACAACGACTTCATTACCATTTTTCTTTGACCAGTTCGGGCCAGATGTACTGCCGGTAAACCTGCTTCACGGCCTCCATCTGATCTGCAGTCAATTCAGGAACTTCGGCAGCCTTCAGGTTGGAAACAACCTGGTCGGGTCGTGAAGCGCCCGGAATCACGCAACTTACCTCATGGTGCATTAAAATCCATTTCAGCGCAACAGAAGCCAGAACTGTGCCCTTCGGAAAAACCTTTTTCAGCTCATCTACTGCTTTTAGTCCTTTCATATAATCAATACCCGAAAAAGTTTCTCCTTTGTCAAATGCTTCCCCGTTGCGGTTGAAAGCGCGGTGGTCATCTTTTCCGAATGAAGTGGATGCGGTGAATTTGCCGGTAAGCAATCCGCTGGCCAGCGGTACCCGGGCAATGATACCGATATGCTTTTCAGCAGCGGCCGCAAAGAACTTTTCGGCAGGCCGTTGCCGGAACATGTTGAAAATGATCTGCACGGTGGTCACATTATCATATTCGATGGCTTTCAGAGCCTCTTCCACCCGTTCCACGCTCACCCCCATATTGCGGATTTTGCCTTCGCGCTTCAGCTCGTCAAACAACCCGAAAATTTCGGCACGGTAATAGGTTTCTGTTGGCGGGCAATGCAACTGGATCAGATCAATCGTTTCGAGCTTCATGTTACGCAGGCTGTCTTCAACGAATTTCCGAAGTACTGCCGGCTGGTAGGAGCTGTCGATATGCGGACTGAGTCTGCGTCCGCACTTGGTGGCCACAAAAATTCTTTCACTCCTCGACCGCACAAATTCACCCACTGCTTTTTCGCTTTCCCCGTCGCCGTATACATCGGCCGTATCAATAAAATTAACACCCTGATCAACAGCAGTTGCCAATATTTCAGCGGCATTCCGGTGATTGAACGGCTCACCCCAGCCTCCGCCGACCTGCCAGGTTCCCAGACTGATTTCAGAAATTTCAAATCCGGTTTTCCCGAGTAGTCGCTTTTTCATGCTGATTTTTTTTCGTTCACAACAAAAATAAGCATTTCTAACCTGTTTGTAATGTAGTAAATTTGCAGGATAATAACCCAATGATCAAACCCGCTAACACTCAGGCAAATTTTCAAATTTTCAAATTGATTATGAATATTACCGACCTCCACGAAAAGCTTAAAGAAGCCTACGCCACCCCGAACCTGAACCGGATTACGGTTACCCTGATCGGTTTATACAAGGAACAGCAATTGGGTACCCTGAAACAGATTGCCGAAATGATCAGTGAATCGGTTGATATGGTAATTGATCAGGAAGGAAGGTTTTTCTCGAAACTAATGATGTTGTATCACCCCGACCGGGGCGACTTTCACCGCAGCGAAATCGACCGGCTGGCTGCCCTTGATGATCATGACGGCCTGCTGGGGTATTCACACATTCTGATGCTGGGACGGATTGAAGAAATTGCCGCCAGTCTGAGCAATTATGAAGATATTGATTACTCACCGGTATATGAATGGGATGTGAATCTGGAGGGTTTTACCGTGATCAACAGCCGGGAACCCGAAAATACGGCAGGGCCAAAAGAAAAGGCAAGGCGAAGAACAAATTGCTCATTTTATGACGCCATCAAAATAAGGATGTACGGAAAGACCTCAATTGATTTTCCGCCACATTACCTGGAGGATACCGATGAATTCGAGCTTTCACAATCGGGAATCAACGACCTGGACGGGGTTCAGTATTGCATCCATGCCATTACCATGGACCTGTCGGGTAATG
>CAYVBH010000297.1:0-5194 GCA_964449015.1 uncultured Bacteroidales bacterium | reverse complement strand
ATATGGGACTTCAATTGCATCAGGTTTCGGTTGAACCCTTGCTGGATAAGCTGGGAGTGGCTTATGATCCTACAGAGAAATATAAAGGCCCTGGTCACACCGATTTGGGCAAACCGGCCATGCCTGAAGTATTGAAATGTTATTGATGAAAAAACCGATATTATTTTTGTTTTAATCCATTATTGAATCTATTTTTCACACTAAATTTTCAAATGAAATGTCTGGAGTAAAAATTGCCATTCCCACAAGGGAAAATCAGGTTGATGATCATTTTGGCCATTGTGCCATGTATACAGTTCTAACTGCCGATGAGAACCACTATGTTGTCAATAAGGAAATCATTCCTTCACCGCAGGGTTGCGGATGTAAATCCAATATTGCTTCGGTACTTCAACAGATGGGAGTTACCACCATGCTGGCAGGAGGCATTGGCGAGGGTGCCATCAATGTGCTTAACCGGCATGGCATTCAGGTGATCCGGGGCTGCTCGGGAGACGTGGATCAGCTGGCTGTGAATTACCTGAAAGGATCACTGATCGATTCGGGCATATCCTGTTCGCATCACGAACATCATGGTGAGGGACATTCGTGCAATCATTAATTTTTTGTTCTTAATGACCAGTATTTGCATTATTCGGCACGGAGAAACCGACTGGAATTCATCCGGAAGGCTGCAGGGCTGCGAAGATATTGAGCTGAACGAATTGGGACGCATGCAGGCTGCACAACTTGCAGCTTACCTGAGCAAGCAGCAATGGGATGTGGTTATTTCCAGTCCGTTAAAACGTGCCTATGAAACAGCCCAAATCATTGCCTCGCGTATTTCATTACCCAACCTGATCATGCACGAAGGGCTAAGGGAGCGCGATTATGGTGAAGCATCCGGTTTGTTACCCGATGAGCGGCACAAACGTTTTCCGGATGGGATCATTCCCGGCCAGGAAGAGTTTGAACACTTGCGGGAAAGAGCCATAAGGGCGCTTGATGAAATTGCAGCACAACACTCAGGGAAAAAAATCATTGTGGTTTCTCACGGTGCATTTACCAATTCCATATTGTATACGATCTCGGGCGGTGAATTCGGAAGTTTTAAAACCCGTCTGAAAAACGGGTGCCTGAACCTGATTGTGCAAAGCAACAACCAATGGTCGGTTTCGTATTATAACAAAACAGTTGAAGAACTATCCTGAATCGGGCTTATGTATCGAAAAGTATTCAATTTCGCGGTTACCATGCTGACCATACTCACCGTTAACCTGATTACCACTTTCTTCACCGACAAGCTGATCAGTTATAAATGGGAAGTAAAACCACTTCGTTTCACACTGATCTCCATGGGCATCATCACCATTGTGTTTTACCCGCTTTTTCTCAAGTTCGAAAACTGGCTGAACGTTTTTTCAAAAAGGTTTATTAAAGCCGGACATGGCCTGGCAGGCAAGTATCTGGGACTTATTCTGATGTTTGTAACCGGACTGCTGGTGCTGACCTATTTCTATGCCAAACAATGGTATCACATCAATATTTTCAGGATGATTTTAGACGGAAGCTTTTTTAAAGCTTTCTGATAAAAATCCGGTGTTAATTTTTGCTTTTCACCATGTAAGATTATATTTGCAAAACAATTGAACAATTGTTCATATAATACAATATGAAAAAGCAACCTTCTGAAAAGAACTTGCAAAGCAGTGTGGAAAAGGCAAAGGTGGTGTCTGTTAGAAAAAAAATGAAAACCGAGAAATGTTTTCATTACCTGGCAGAAACCTTCAAAGCCATGAGTGATCCCACAAGGGTAAAAATCATATTTGCCCTTTGCCAGGAGAATGAGTTGTGCGTGAGTGATCTTTCAAAAATCATTGAAACGACCAATTCAGCCATTTCTCATCAATTGAAAACGCTGAGAAACATGAAACTGGTAAAATACAACAAAGTGGGTAAGCTGGCCTTTTATTCATTGGATGACCAGCATATCAACAATCTCTTTGCAGAAGGATTGAGACATGTTGAAGAAAAATAGCTTTCAGTTGCGAATTGAACAGGTTTTGTATTATTGATTTTGCAGATATGATTACAGAGAAAGGAAACCGGCTTCTGTCTGAAATGAAAAGTGGTGAGACAGGATTTGTAGTTGCAGTAGCCGGAGGAAAGAAAGCGACAAAAAGACTGGCAGATCTTGGATTGATCCCGGGAACCCTGGTAAGGGTAATCCGAAAGACTTTATTTTCAGGACCCATACAGATTGAGGTATGTAGTTCGAAATTTGCCATTGGAAAGGGCTTGGCTCATAAAATAATCATGGATGTCAATAACTGAAAATAATCATATTACAATTGTACTAGCAGGTCAGGGAAATGCGGGGAAGTCTTCCTTATTTAATAATTTAACCGGGTTGCACCAGCATATTGGCAACTGGTCAGGAAAAACAATTGAAAAACGAGAGGGTACCCTTTTTTATAAGGGCTACACAATTGATGTACTTGATTTGCCGGGCATTTACTCCTTAACCACCTATTCTGTTGAGGAGGTGATCTCCCGGGAATATATTACACATCATCATCCCGATTGCGTGATCAATGTGGTTGATTCTACAAACCTGGAAAGAAGCCTGATTTTTACACTTCAATTGCTTGAGTTGGAATGTCCTCTGGTATTGGCTTTGAACATGAGCGACCTGGCGAAGAAACGCGGCATACACATTGAATATGAAAAGCTGAAGAACCTGTTCAACATCCCTGTTGTGCCAACAGTGGCATCGCGTGGTTATGGGTTAACCAACCTCATGGACGAGATTCTTAATAATAGGGGCAGGAAGGCAAGTCCGAAAGTGTACAGGTTCGGAAAAGAAATTGAAGATTGCATCGGACAGTTGACAACGCTCATCAAGGGCAATGAATACTCTTATCCTGCAAGATGGATAGCCATTAAACTGCTTGAAAAAGATAAAGACATTACCAGACTGGCAGGTGATCAACAGCCTGAAATAATGGAAAAGGTAAAAGAACTCTGCGACCATCTTGAAGATATTCACGGACACGATTCCTCCCTTGTTATTGCTGATGAAAGAAGTCACCTGGCTTATCGGATAACCAGGGAAATTGAGACCATCCTGGCCGGCAGGAAAACAAGCCTGAATGAGAGGTTAGATGCCATCACCATGGATAAGGTAATTGGTTATTTTGTCATGGTACTGATCATCGGTGCTATGTTCTTCACTGTTTTCACCTTTGGCAATTGGTTCTCCGGATTGTTTGACACCTGGTCTGTAAGATTTCATGAATGGTGGAAAACGGCCGTAGGGGTGTCAGCCTGGTCTTCATTAGGGTGGGCGGCTATTGAGAGTGTCGTTGCTCTTGTTCAGATTGCTTTTCCTTATATTCTTCCCTTTTATATTATTTTATATATCCTGGAGGATTGGGGCTATATTGCCCGTATTTCTTTTTTGATGGACCATCTGATGCATAAAATGGGGATCCATGGAAAAGCTTGTATTTCGTTTATTATCGGGCTGGGTTGCAATGTGCCGGGTTGTTTGTCCTGTCGTATTATGGAATCGAAACGGGAAAGATTTTTAACAGCTGTTCTTGTAACCCTTGTGCCTTGTTCTGCTGTATCCGTGATTGTCTTCGGGCTGGTGGGCAAATATGTCGGTCTCCTTTGGGCCCTGGGCCTGTATGTTTTTGCCATGATACTGATTTTTGTGGTAGGGAAAATTGCTTCTAAACTAATGCTGGGAGAACCTGTAGAACTGATCATGCCCATGCCCGATTACAAAGCACCGCAAATGAAGACTGTTTTTTCGCAAACCTGGGACTCACTGAAAGAATTTGTGTATATCGCAGCTCCGGTCGTAATCATATCGGGGGTTATTATCCATGCCATTGATCTGGCTGGCTGGATGCCGGCGATTTCCTCCTTCTTAAGTCCGGTAACGGTTCACTGGCTTGGATTACCTGCAGTGACGGGAATTCTGCTGATTTTTGGCGTACTGCGCAAGGAACTGATACTGGTCATGCTGGCTGCCTATCTGGGCACTACCCATTTTTCCGATGCCCTCACCCCGCAACAGATGATCACGCTGGCGGTGGTGAGCATGTTTTACGTCCCATGTGTAGCCACCATTTCGGTGTTGTGGAAAGAATATGGCTGGAAGAAAGCAATGGTGGTATGTTTCCTTGAGATTGTGTTTGCTATTGTACTGGCCGGCATTGTTAGCCGGTTGTTAGGTTTTGTGTTTTAAATACCGGATCTTTTTATTCACCGGCATATTGTGGTATCTCACCGATTTAGTCTGGGTTTGTAAATGATTCTTCTGTTAATTGCATCAGAAAAACCAAATTATGGAAAATATGAATATTTGTCCCTGGTGGATGGGATATGCACTGCTAATACCATTGCGCAAATTGGGTCAGAATCCCTATAAAATCCTTGGTTCGCATATTAACAATGGCATGAAGGTAATGGATTATGGCAGTGCCATGGGCTATTTCAGCCTTCCGATGGCAAAAATGGTCGGTGATAAAGGAAAGGTGTATTGTGTGGACATCCAGAAAAAGATGCTGGAGAAATTGCAGCAGCGGGCCCGGAAGACCGGACTTGACAACATTATCAAGCCCTTGTTGGTGAATGAAACCTTTAAGCTTGATCAATTAGCCGGTCAAATCGACTTTAGTCTGCTGTTTTATGTGGTGCATGAAGTTCCTGATAAGGAGAAATTGTTCAGGGATATATACACCGTAACCAAAAGCGGTGGTGCAGTATTATTTGTCGAACCGGAAGGCCATGTATCAGTCCAGAGCTTTAAGCATTCGCTGAAAATAGCTCAGGAAAACGGATTTAGCTTATCGGAGAGCAAACCGATGCAAAAAGGCTTGTCGGCGTTGCTGGTGAAGTGATGAGCCGGTTATAGGTTGCTTTGCTTGTTGTAGCTTTGGCGTAGTCGGGCATGTTGTTTACATCAACTATCTGACAGCTATCCGGAAACTGCTTTTTTGTGTGATCACACGGCCATACATATCCGTAACCTTAATTTCAATGATGTGTTCTCCTTCCGGAAGCTTTGTAGGGATTCTTGTACGCCATAAATGGTTGCAGAAGACCGGATTCGAAGGTCTGCTGCCGGGAAGCAAGGTTTCAGCAAAGTCCCATTCATGCAACAGGTGCAGGTAAGCCGGATCGTAATCGTATGTGTATTGCA
>CAYVBH010000296.1:0-5202 GCA_964449015.1 uncultured Bacteroidales bacterium | reverse complement strand
TGGATACTGGATACTGGATACTGGATGTGTGGGAATTGGGAGTTGAGATTTGCGATTTGACTGCTACTGCCACTGCTACTTCCCAGTCTTGGATCTTGAATCTTGGTTCTTGGTTCTTGGATCTTGGATCCATACTAAAACGGCAGATCGTTCGGCTCAGGGGAATGTTCTCCGGGTGAAAGGGGTTCATACATTTCTGTCGGATCAGGTGCTGTTTGACCCTGTGCCTGCATTGTTTGTGAATCTATTTTCCAGACCTTCAGATCGGTATACCACCTGCCGTTAAACTCACGTGATTCAGCATTGAACGAAACATTCACCAGGGAACCGTTACTAAGCGACTTAACCTGTGCAGCCTTGTCGTTCCACGCCGAAAAACAAATTTTGCGCGGGTATTGCTCCCGGGTTTCAATTACAAAATCCTGTTTGGTCCAGGGACCGTTTTTCCCGTTACCTGTTTGTTCGGGAAGTATTTGTATGATCTTTCCGGCTATTTCAAGTGCCATGGTAAATGAATAATTCAGGTTAAAGAACAATATGATTGGCATGCATGAAAACTGCATGACTGACAAAAATACAAATTATCTTTGAATTTCCTGCAGGTTATGCATTCCGACCCTACAAAATGCAGCTTCCATCAAAAGCTTTCTGCATCTCCTGTAAAAGTAATCATTCAAAACATTATTTTAGTATTTTTGCAATTCTAACAACCTAAAAAAGAGGTCTGGATTGCAGCAAACTTAAATCGGGTATGATAAATACATTTTTAGGGATACATGTTAACAATCGACAGGAGACAGCCTTGCTGCTTCTCATCTCTCTCCAGGCTTTCTTTATTGGGGCGTTTATTGCATTGTTCGGAATCGGTTCACATGTCCTTTTTCTGCAATCATGGGAGCCCTTGAAAATTCCTCAGGCCTATGTTGTGTCGGGTATTTTCGGGCTGTTTATATTTTCAGTCTATTCCTTCTTTAACAACCGGGTTAATTTTCGCCATTTTTCATTCTGGGTCTTTTTTCTATTGCTGTTTTCCAATGCCGCTCTTTTTTATTTTCACGATTTTCTCAATAAATTAACTCTGTTTGGTATTCCATTGTATCTGCCATTTACGCTTAACCTGCCGTTCACTTTCATGGTGCTGATTTTATTCCGTCATTCTGCTGCAGCCTTGTTTTTTCCGGAACAGCACAAGAGATTTTATCAATTCATCCAGACTGCTCTTGTTGCAGGAATCGTGATTTTCAGTTACGGCCTCATCGGGGCTCTTTTTATCCACTGGGACATTCTTATCATTACCGCGGTCAGTGCAGCTTCAATTGGTGTTGCCATGCTTCTGCAGCTTATCATCAATTATTACCACCATCATGCCGGGGCTTTCCCGCAACCACCGAAGCGCCTGTCACCGCTGAGATCCAGATTTTATGAAATGTTTTATACCAGATATACCCTGTTACTCGTTGCATTTGTGTTAATATCTTCCATACTTGGCTTTGTTGTACATTATCATTTTGTGAGCGAAACACGTTTCAGTTATCCCAATACCATCGGGTTGGCAAAATTTTTCGGTTTCTTTACCGGCACCATGTTTCTCTTTATCTATGGCATTGAACGTTTTCTGCTGAGAAAAATCCTTTACTCGTATGACTCACCTTACAGCCTGGTGCTCATTCCTTCCCTGCTGATCCTTGCTTCTGTTGCCACCCTGATTGTCGACCTGTTAGTGGGACAGTCCAATGCAATTGCCCGTTTTTCATTTGGATTCCTGATGGTTGCCATGCTGAAGATCGGCTATGAAACTGCTTTCGAGTCCATTGAACTCCCATCTCTTCGCGTATTATTCAGAACACTTGACCTCAGGTTTATTTATTCCATTAAGCCCAGGCTTGAAGGTTCATTCCGGATGTTTGCACTACTGATTGCAGGTTTCATGTTATCGGGTCTGATTCTTCTAAACCTGAACAAGGGACTTTTCATCATTTTGCTTATCCTTTTTCTTTCACTGGTCTGGATACCCGTTGCGGTTCTTCTTGTTAAAGAATACCAAAAAGCCCTCCGTGAAATTATCCGGAGACTAAAATCAAGCAAAAGAGCCATAGGAACGGATCTTCTGAATACAGATGAGAAGTCGCACACATTAATAAACAGTAAAGACCCTGTTAAATCAATAAATACCCTCTCGATTATTGAACGGATTGAGCCGCTGAGCCATGAAAAGCATCTCATTTCATTAATGGGAACTGATTCCAGCGACCTGCAGAAATACCTCCTTGAAAGAATTCATGAAAATGCCCTTTTAAGTGCATTACCCAGGTTAAAGGAAATTCAGAAAATAAGCCCTAACTCCCATCAGCGTGGTTATCTGGACAAACTGATCAACCGCTTCGAGATCAAGATCAATGCCTGTGATTCAAGGCATGGAATCGAAAATCTGGTCAATTCACCTACCGTTACCGACCGGATACTTGCTGCTGAAATTATTGGTAATTCAGGTAAACAGGACTGGGGTGATTTCCTGCTCATTCTTTCAAGAGATATAGAACCAGATGTCAAGCTTGCTTCCATCAAGGCGATGGCTCGTTTAAGCAATCCTAATCACAGTTATGTATTAATTGGTTACCTTACCACACCGGTATTTTATCCTTACGCTTTTGAAGCCCTCGTTAAAATTGGCGAGTCTTCCATACAATTTATGGAGGAAATTTTTCTGCTACCTGAGGCGGATAATACATTGCTGTCAAGAGTAGTTCGTATATACGGCAAGATCGCAAGTCCGGCTTCCATTGATTACCTGCTGTCGAAGATCGAAAATCAGAATCGCATCATTTCCAGGCAGGCTTTACTTGCACTGCATGAGGCAAAATTTCAGGCAACACCCGGAAATATTAACCGTATCTTAAATGACATAGTTCGCTTGATCAGTGTGATGTCATGGAACTTTGCTGTCTTCGGGAGCATCCGGAAATACAGTCAGTTTGGATTACTTACCGATGCTTTGACAAAGGAAATAAAGGATAATTATAACACGCTCTACCACCTCCTGGCACTTGCTTATAATCCCACTTCAATCGGTAATATCAAAAATATGCTTTTGGAGGGGAGTGACACAGACATCAGCTTTGGCATTGAGCTTCTTGATCAGATTGTAAATGAAGAAATCAAACAAGTTTTCTTTCCCGTAGTTGAGAATATTTCCATAACTGAACGCTACAAGCAGCTTCAGTATTTCTTCCCTGCTGTTAAGGAAACACCCGAGAACATTATTCTGAACATCATTACAAGGGACTTTAACCAGCTTTCGCTGTATGTAAAAGCCTGCGCTATATTAAGCTATATGAAACTCAGGAAAAATGCCGTTAACACAGAAATTATTGCCAGCATCTTCCATCCTAACCAAATGATCAGTGAAACAGCAGCTTTTGTGACCGAACAAACCGAACCGTCTAAACTTGAATCGGTTTATGCCCGTTTGGGTCAGCAGCAGGTTAACTTTCTCAAGTCGTCACTAAATCTACGAACTGACGGAGTTCCCTACCTTCTGCTTGACCGCATCAGGTTCATTAAGAAATGTAACCCATTTGAACTGATAACCGAAGATGTACTTCAGGAAATTGCACGCACGTTCGACATTCACCACATGAATGCTGGCGAGGAGTTCCTTGTAAAGCGGGAAGACGTTCATTTTGCATTCATGATCATTATTGAAGGCACTGCACATATAAACAATTCTTCGGGTAAAGTTTATACCTTTGAAAAAAATGATATAATTTACAGCGATATTTATGTTGAAGACAACATCTATTCCCTGAAAGCAGCCACAGAACTGAAGTTCTACAGTCTTGAACAGGAAGTTCTTAATTCCCTGATGTTTGATTATATTGAATTCAGGGATGCCGTTCTGGGCATAGTTGAGGAAGCTTAAACTACTTGAAATGGGTTTTGAAAACGACATATTCATTGGATACGCCCCTGCTGCAGGAAATGATAATCTGATCACAACCGGATGGGCTCAAAAGTTCAGCAAGTACCTTGCACTGCTTATGAACAGGCTGTCTGATAAGAGTCCCCGTTTTCTGATGCACGATGATGTGCGCGTAAGACAATCGGTACTGGGCGAAACAGCCGGAAACCTGTTTGCAAGCACTGCCGTGTTTGTAGTAATTTTATCCCCGGAATACGCCAAGTCAAAGTCCTACCTGAAAGAACTGGAAGATCTTCAAAACTGGCTGAGTAGTGATAAAAGTGAAATCGGCAAAAAACACCGTATTTTTAAAGTCTTAACCCAGCCGATGTCGCTTGTAGAACAACCGGAATGTCTGAGAAATGAGTTGAGCTATAACTTTTATGAAATCAATCGTTTCAACAAGAAACCCATTACTTTTGACCTCGACGCAGTCAATGGCCCTGATGAAAAGTTCTGGTCTAAACTGGTTGACCTGGCTTACGACATTACAGATGTTCTTGGTGATCTTTCAGAAGACCGGAAAGAACGAAAGCCATTGAAGGATTGCCCTGCTGTTTTCCTGGCTGAAACCACATTCGACCTTACCGAAAGCAGGGATATGCTGAAACGTGAACTGCAGTACCTTGGATACAGGGTATTACCCGTTCTGCCTGTTCCGGAGGAAGCTGATAAAGCCAAACAGGCAATTGAACAATGTCTCAAACAGTCAATTTTAACCATTCATCTTGTCGGATCGTGGTATGGAGAATTTATCAAGAATTCCAAATTTTCACTAATCGATTTCCAGATTAAAACTGTAAAGGATTACCTTGATAATAAGGAGAATGTACAAAAGCCCAACCAGATTATCTGGATCCCCAACGATATTAAACCCACCGATCAACGCCAGGCACTTTATCTGAAAAGGCTTAAAAGAGATGAAGCACAATATCTTACAGAGATTATAGAAACTCCTTTTGAAGTCTTCAAAACCATTCTGAATACCCGGCTGAATGAACTGACCAATCCTCAGGGAAAACCGGTTGCGGAAAAGAATAACCTATACATCATTTATGAACCGGCTTCATCCGGTAAAATGGCCGAATATATCAGCCTGATGCGTTCCAAGGGGTTCTCCATTTTAGAACAGAATGGTAATGGAGAAGAGTTCTACCCGCTTTCGAGGCATATTGAAAATCTGCTTGCTGCAGATGCCGTGCTGATATATAAGGGAGACAGTACTATGGACTGGCTGAACAGCA
>CAYVBH010000295.1:1649-5260 GCA_964449015.1 uncultured Bacteroidales bacterium | reverse complement strand
GGTTTCAGTTATCCTGCTGTCATCAGCAACAACTTCACAGCAGATTATATTGCCAAGTACTGAGTTAGTTTTTGGATACACCCGTACATTCTTAATGCCCGGTAAAGACAGGATGGCTTCCTCAACTTCAGCAGGATTAACTTTGTATCCGCCAACGTTTATCATCTCACTTTTACGATTCGCAAATCGAAATTTCAGGGGCCGCCCTGGAACAATCTCAACGATGTCTCCTGTGTTGTACCACTCCCCTGTGTTATTGCCTGTATAGCCCATTAAACTGTTATGGATCAATAATTCATTATTCTCAATACGAATTAAATGTTCCTGTTCGGGCCGGATGCCAAAAATGTCATTTGCCGAAGCAAAGAGGGTTCCCGCCTCAGTGGAAGCATAAACATTGGTTATTTTCGCATTTGGGAAAATCTCATGCACCTGTTTGAAAGTCGTTTCGTTGAATTTCTCCCCACCCGAAGTAATCCTCTCCACAAAGGGAAATGTTTCATCACAGGGTAGCAGGAGTTTATAGAAAGTGGGAGTAGCAGAGATATGGGTTACTTTGTTATCCCTTATCTCGTCGTAAATATCACGCGATTTTAATCCGAAGAGCCTGATAATGGCGTTCCCGTTCAACAATGCCTGGAAGAAGACCTGGATCCCGGCCATATGGGATGGATTATAAGCGAATCCCCAGATATTGTTTTTGTTACCCTCTGATAACCTGACAAATCGTGTTATCGACTTGAAATTATGACTGACTTTCTTCGGAATACCTGTTGTGCCTGAAGTAAACAGGGTCATTTTCCAGTTGTCGGGGGGATTACTGAGTTTCCCAATCAGCTCCTTCCTGTCCGTTATGAATGGGACTTTGTCTTTTTCAATTGGCCTGTTGAATTCCCTGTATTCAGTGTACCCCGTGAGCCTTAACAATTCTGAATCGGTGAAATCCGGGTCCAGGATTATGATTTCCTCACCTGTCAATAAAGACAAGATTATCTGCCTGAAAACAGTGTAGTAATCATCAGATTTACAATAGGGATTGAATACTGATGATTTGTTGATATCATCAATGAGATATTTCCATGTAACACGGCGATTTTGTCCGGTATCTTTCAGGAACAATAAATTCATCGTTTGCTGTTCAGCTTGTTGAAAACCTCACCGACCGTACTGACAATTCCATCTTCAAATATATCAATATCAAATTCCGCATCAATCCGGGCAGTTAATTCGGCTAAATCAAGGGAATCAAAACCGATGTCATTTCTTAAATGCATACCCGTGTCCAATGATGTTAATTTTTCCTTTGCCCTGTTTTCAAGGACCCTGTTCATGATTTCCAGAATTCTTTCCTTCATCTTATTCTCTGTTTTCCCTCGGTTCTATGATGCAAATGTACTCAATTGCCATATTATACTTTTATCCTGCCGGTTGGTTTTATGCCCGGCTGGCTTTACATGGCTTCAGTCCGCCAATGAGCACTTTTATGGAACCCCTGTACTATTGTTAAGGTATATTAATCAAACTTGCACAATGTCCGGTTTTGCCGGCTGGCCCGGCAGGGCACCCCAGAAGTGTAGTAAGCCCGGTCAATCATACAGTATGTTGTTAACTGTACGTTTTCATCTGACTATCATGGTATCAATATCAACATCATCCCAGAAATGTGTTACATGAAAATAATATGTCCCTTTCTGCGCTGGTGTAAAATCAATGATGGTATCATGACGAATCATAATGGCCGGACATGCACAAACGTCATAGCAACATGTGAAGGTACCATAGGCTTTCAAACTGTAACTGTAAGGTTCTGTTTCCTCCAGTACAACATAAAGATTGCTCCAGCATCCATCAGGTGCTGAGGCTCTTACCTCAATATGTGCAACATCATTGAATAATACCGTACCGGGTATTATGGCCTCATCAATCTGAACCATGCCTTTCCTTGTACAGTCTCTTTTCTCGCAACTGAAGATCAGTAAGAAACTTAGCAGCAACAACACTGCTCTCTTCATCATAACGGGTTTTTTCTGTTCTTCCAGTTCCACCATTTCAATAGTTCCGGGTCGTGGTTATCATTTTCCGCATAATATACGGCACAACGAAAAGTATACAGCACGCAGGGATCAATCCTCTTGCCGTACTCCTTGCACAGGTCATTATATAACTCCTGGGGATCCTGACCTGATAAATCATGAACATGATGAATGCCAATCGCGTGCAGGTCATTGGCAATGCTCTTGCCGATACCCGGAATCGATAACAGACTGTCGGAAGTCTTCTCTTTTCTGGTTGATTTCATTTTTTAAACCTGTTGTCAGATATTACCTCATTGGGATTACCAGTCTTATTGTTTATCCATCCGACTTTTTCTATTTTATGTATGTCAAATTGGGAGATATAAGGCTTAATGTCTAACAGAGGTGTTCCATCCAGCATGTCAACATTCTCAATCTCAAGAATATTGTCTTTAATGCTGATTAGTTTAACAACAGAGATACCAATATGATTTGGTCGTTTTGGAGCCCTGGTGGCAAATATGCCGTGAGGTTTATCATCCAGGAAGGGGATGACTTTCAAATCAAAACCCCTGGATTTGTGAAAATGATATATAAGGTAGATATGCGAGAATTTCTCAAGGTCAGGCAAACCTTTGACAAATTTCTTTTTCAACTCAATGGTCCCTTTAATACCTTTTGAATCCCTCGATTGAATAGGCATACCTTTGATTTTCCTGAAGGGTGTATGTATCCGTCCGATTGATTTATAACGAATTTTCATGATGGCAGAGAGTTTTCAATTATTGTTGATGTTTGAATGGCTTCCTTTTCAGGTGGCTGCAGCAATTTAAGAATAATTCTGTATATGCTGTTCCGGGCAAGTATCGCAGGCGTTCGACATCCTGTAGGGTGATGTATTATTTTTTATACTAGCAGCTGAAATACCAGGTTATGTTTGGCAATCCCTGCTCGTCAACAATTTTAATCCAGCCCTCCAATACATATTCGATATTCCTGACTTCATCCTGACCGCTGAAATTGCAGGGATGAACAAGGTATTTAGTAACCTTCACCTTTGCCCAGAGACCAACACATTCCCCGGTCGGTGTTATTTCGAACAGATCACCCTTTAGGGTTTTTATTAATTTGCCTTTGACAGATGGCGATTCTCTGAGGTTCAGTCCGGAACCTTTGGCATAATAGCCCACCAACAAACCCGAATTGGCTGTCAGGAATTCCTGCCATTCAACAAGCCGGTAATTTTTTCTGTGAATTTCCTTCTCGCTGATCCATAATTCCGGGGAATCATCAGAAATTTTCACAAACCCCTCTTTTCTTGCTGAGTAATAGAGCAGCCTTCTCCCATAAGTGACGAATTGCACATCAGGCGTACATTTTATGGTACTGTTCTTTGTGCTGATATAATATTCATTTACGGATCCTTCATCCGTTCTCAGGATATTGAATTCCGGCGACAGAATCCCCGTAGTGTCCCCGTTTGGCTTACTGAAAACCGTAAAACCACCTTTGGGTCCGATGAAACTGGTATCAGAGAATAATCCGCCTATATTTTCAACATCTGATGGTAAGATAAACCCATATTGAATTGATTGC
>CAYVBH010000295.1:0-1639 GCA_964449015.1 uncultured Bacteroidales bacterium | reverse complement strand
TCAATGTTGGCATAGTTATTTAAAGATATCATGTAATGGTACAGAGGCGAAGGCTGCACCAATTAAGTCTTCCATGCCTTACAGATCGTTGCCTGTTGTCCCGCATGAAGGAAAAACCTGTCCCTGGCACCCGGTGTAAGCACAAAAGCGCGATACATTTCCCATAAACTGAATCTCCTTTTATATTCTGTCCTTAAGCCTATTGCATCTGGTATTTTTATTGCTGTTCTCATAGATATCTGTCATCTTGCCGGTTGTCATTCAATATGATCACTAACGGCTCAAAGATAAGTATTGCTTATACAGTCCGGGAGAGTTACTGTCCGATTTAGCAAAGGTCATTTTCTGTTTTCAGTCATCAGCCTGTACTCTGTAATTATCTGGTTGCCCTTCAGGAATAACCTGGCCCAGGGGTTTCTTTCATAATCAATTGCCTGCTCCGACTCCTGATGTACAAAAGTTCCAATATTTGTTTTGAAATAAAACTTAACACATCCCTTATCAGGTAATGAATCGTCAGAAGCTATCTCGGCATCCTTGAGAAATGACTGGGCACTATTTACAAAATCTATAGCAGCTTCCTTTATCGGTTTATGTGCATATCCTCCTATAAACATCTGCCCCGATCCGGTATAAACACTTGCATCTCCGGTACTATAGGCAACAACCGTTACTACTGTTTTCTCCAGATCCCAATCCATTATCACACCGTATACCACAGTCTTATCAGGTTGAAGATTCAGCTGAAGATCAGAGGTTTTAACGGAAAATGCCAGGTTTCTGAAGGTCGAATACGGATTAGTGTCAACCTCTGTTTTTTTGTTTTTTGTCAGGGTTGAATCCTGCCTGTTATCCTGTGCATCGATTCGGATGTGACAGGAAAGCAGGATCAGGAAGATAATAAGTTGTTTCATACTCAGGCTTGAAAACTGTGTTGTCAGTGACAGGGGCCGTTCACCTGATATGCAGGAATAATCCCACAAACCTTCGGGTGGCAGATTATTGGTTGACAGAATATGAAAGCACTAATTCAATTTTGGTCACTTTTCCATCAGTACCTGTAGTAGCGATGAAAGCAGTGTATTCATCGAAGAACTTTCCACGAAGGAATATCCATTGCGCCTCCTTTTTGAGATGTTTAACGTTTTGCACCTCATCTTCATCGACCGGATAAAGGACATTCAACGCAGCTTCAAAAAGCCTTGCTGCGTTTTCATCCTTGAGCAGGAAATCCTTCTTTATCAGGGACATCAGAATGGGACACTCTATATCCATGTGAATTGGCTCGATCATTTTTACTATTGTTCCATTTATGCTTACGTAGTTGTCAGAACCACAGTAGGAAGCCCCGGTTCCTGATTCAACAAATCCGACATTGATTTTAAAGAAATTACCATCAAAGACTTTGCTGACAGCTGCCGGATCAACCGGTTCCACCTCGGTTTCCATGTTGCTTTTAACAAACGTATCAATTAGTTTTTTGGCATTCCCATCGACCGACTGTGCGATAAGCGATGCAGAGAGCAGGAAAAGAACTGCTGAAAGAAGAAGGTTTTTCATTTTGTGTCCGGATTTAAATTAATCATGCGAATTAAGGGTTGAAATAGAATAAGTTATTAACATATAACATACAGATTGT
>CAYVBH010000294.1:0-5277 GCA_964449015.1 uncultured Bacteroidales bacterium | reverse complement strand
CCATGACTGCCATAGAGTTTAATTACCAGCTTACAAGTCTCAGCGACAGTCTTCACAGATATGCATACAGCCTTACCTCAAACAGGGAAGACGCACAGGATTTGTTGCAGGAGACTTTTGTGAAAGCCATATCTTACCGCGATAAATTTGCGGCCGATACGAATCTGAAGGCCTGGACATTCACCATAATGAAAAATACCTTTATCAACAATTACAGGAGGATGGTAAAATCGAACACCACTTTTGACCATACGGATGATCTTTATTACCTCAACCTGAGTCGTGAATCAGGCTTTGAAACACCCGAGTCGCAGCTTTCTGCCAAGGAAATCGAAAAACACATTGAAAGTCTTGAAGATGAATTCAAGGTACCCTTTAACATGCACCTGCAGGGTTACAAGTACAAAGAGATTGCCGATAACCTCGGATTGAAAATTGGAACGGTGAAGAGTAGGATTTTCTTCACCCGCAAGCGCCTGATGGATTCTTTGGGTGTGGGATATAATTAGAGTTTAGGGTTTGGACAGAGTTGTTTATTGATGCAAAAAGCCCCCGCCAAAAGCGGGGGTTTTTTGTTAAACTCTTTTATTAACTTTGCACCACTTTTGTAACAAATCCGATTGGCATGGGCGCGACCTCAAAATACAACCAGCGTGGAGTATCCTCTAAAAAAGAAGATGTACACCGGGCTATTCAGAATCTTGACAAGGGGTTGTATCCCAATGCTTTCTGTAAAATACTTCCCGACATTACCGGGGGTGATGCTGCTTATTGCAGTGTAATGCACGCAGATGGTGCCGGAACCAAATCGTCACTGGCATATATATACTGGAAGGAAACCGGGGACTACAGCGTCTGGAAAGGTATTGCCCAGGATGCACTGATCATGAACATTGATGACCTGATCTGTGTTGGTGCTGTGGATAACATCCTGATGTCATCCACCATTGGGCGCAACAAGCTGAAAATTCCGGCGGAAGTGCTGGTGAACATTCTCAAAGGTTTTGACGAAACCATTAATGAACTGGCCAAATGGGGCGTGAATGTATACCTTACTGGCGGTGAAACAGCCGATGTGGGAGACCTGGTACGGACCATTATTGTAGATTCAACGGTAATGTGCCGGATGAAGCGCTCAGAGGTTGTTGAAGTAAATATCCGTCCGGGAGATGTAATTGTAGGGCTTGCCTCATTTGGGAAGGCTGTTTACGAACAGGAATACAACGGAGGGATCGGCAGCAACGGGCTCACTTCGGCACGGCACGACATGTTTGTCAACTACCTGGCAGAAAAATATCCTGAATCATACGATGACCTGATTCCGAAATCACTGGTTTACACAGGTAAGTACCAGCTTACACAAAAGGTCAAAGACCTGGATATTGATGCCGGAAAGTTGGTGCTTTCGCCAACACGCACTTATGCCCCGGTTGTAAAACGGGTACTTGACAAACATCGTTCCCGGATACACGGGATGATCCATTGCTCCGGAGGAGGACAAACCAAAGTACTTAAATTTGTCAATGACCTGCACATTATTAAAGACAACCTCTTTGACATCCCGCCGCTGTTCAATATGATTCATGATTCTTCGGAATCAGATTGGGGTGAGATGTTTGAAGTTTTCAACATGGGACATCGGTTTGAGATATATACCAATGAAGACATTGCAGCAGATATTATTAAAATGGCCGGTGAACTGGGTGTTGAAGGCAGGATTATCGGACGAACAGAAGCCTGTTCCGGCAACAAACTGACCATCAAAAATGAGGTGGGCACATTTGTTTATTAAGAACATAATTTTTATACTATAATTTTTAGAATTACATGAGCAGTGATTTAATTCTTGGCAAACTTGAAGATGTAAAAAAGCGGTTTGAAGAGGTGGGCAGGTTGCTTACATTGCCTGACGTGATGAACGATATGAAGCGTTTTATCCAGCTGAATAAGGAATATAAGGAATTGAGTCCGGTTATTGCATCCTACCTGGAATACAAAAACACCTTAAGCAATATTGACTCCACCAAAGCCATCCTTGCTGTAGAAAAAGATGAAGAAATGAGGGAAATGGCCAAAACCGAACTGGATGAACTCATGGGGAAGGTGGATGAAATGGAGGAGAACCTGAAGATACTACTGCTTCCTACCGATCCTCAGGATAGTAAGGATGCCATTCTCGAGATCAGAGCCGGCACCGGCGGCGACGAGGCCAGTATATTTGCTGGCGATTTGTTCCGCATGTATTCGAAATTCTGTGAGCAGAAGGGCTGGAAAATGGAAATTTCAAATTTTACCGAAGGTACTGCCGGTGGTTACAAGGAGATCATTGCCAATGTCAAAGGTGATGGTGTGTATGGCATTCTCAAATACGAATCGGGTGTTCACAGGGTTCAGCGGGTTCCCCAGACAGAGACCCAGGGCAGAATTCATACATCAGCTGCCACAGTAGTGGTTTTACCTGAAGCTGAAGAAGTTGATATCGAACTCAAACAGGAAGACATTCGAATTGACCGTTTTTGTTCTTCCGGTCCGGGCGGACAATCGGTAAATACGACCTACTCAGCCGTGAGACTTACTCATGTGCCCACAGGGGTTGTGGTATCGTGCCAGGACCAGAAATCACAGTTGAAAAACCTGGAAAAAGCCATGGCTGAATTGCGGACCAGGCTATACAGCATTGAATACCAGAAATATCTCGATGGCATTGCCAGCCAGCGCAAAACCATGGTTTCCACAGGTGACCGGTCGGCCAAAATACGTACTTACAACTACCCGCAGGGGCGCATGACCGATCATCGGATCAACCTGACCATTTACAATCTTCCGAACATTCTTGATGGTAATATTCACGACATCATCAGCCAACTGCAAATGGCAGAAAATGCCGAACGGCTTAAGGTGAGTTCCATGGCCTAAGTTAACCAAAACCATGACTGCAACCCGGCTATATGAAGAAATCCGAAGGAAGAACAGCTTCCTGTGCATTGGTTTGGATACTGAGTTGGAGAAAGTTCCCCGACATTTAAGGAATGCGGAGTTTCCATTGTTCGAGTTCAACAGGCAGATTGTGGATGCCACACATGACCTGGCAATCGCCTATAAACCCAATCTTGCTTTTTATGAATGTTACGGTGCTGCCGGATGGCGGCAGTTTGAGCTGACGGTCAGCTACATTCATGAGAAATATCCCGAAATGTTTATTATTGCCGATGCCAAGCGGGGTGATATAGGCAATACATCCAGAAAATATGCCGGCGCCTTTTTCGATAACCTTTCCTGTGACGCGGTAACTGTAGCTCCATATATGGGATCAGATTCGGTAACCCCTTTTCTGCAATATCCGGGTAAATGGGTTATTGTTTTGGCGCTCACCTCGAACCAGGGTGCCGATGATTTTCAGATGACCAGCAATACAAACCACGAGAGGTTGTTTGAAACCGTGCTCAGAAAATCGGCTCAGTGGGGAAGCTCAGATAATATGATGTATGTAATCGGAGCAACAAGAGCTGCAATGCTTATCAAAGTACGTGAGATCCTGCCCCAACACTTCCTGCTGATTCCCGGAGTGGGGGCCCAGGGTGGAGATCTGGCTGAAGTAGCTGAATACGGATTGAACAAACAATGCGGGTTGATTGTGAATTCATCACGGGCGATCATTTATGCCGATGATTCGGAAAAGTTTGCCCAGGCAGCACGTGAAAAGGCAGGGGAAGTGCAGCAGCAAATGAAGGAGCTGCTAGAAAAGAAATTGTAAAGAATTGCGTTTTGTGCATTAGATTGTCAGTTGTTAGTTTGGTTTGAGTAATATAGTTAACACGTTAAGTTATGACTGAAGATTTCTTGCATTTTGTATGGAAATACGGACTTTTTGACCGGGAAGGAATCACAGCTGATACGGGTGATGAAATCAGGGTATTCAACCTGGGCGAGCACAACCGTGATGCAGGTCCCGACTTTGTGAACACCCGCATACAGATAGGCAGTACCACATGGGCAGGCAATGTGGAAATTCATTTGAAATCCTCAGATTGGCAAATTCACAAACATCAACGCGATAAAGCCTATGACAATGTGATCCTGCATGTGGTATATGAACACAACCAGCCTGTTTACCGGAGTACCGGGGAAGCCATACCAACAGTGGAATTGAAGTTTAACCCCGGGTTGTATGAGAATTATTGCCGGTTGCTATCACAAACAACCTGCCTGCCGTGCAGTGAAAAGATAGGAATGGTGGATTCCCTGATTGTCGATCTGTGGATCAGTTCACTGGTAATCGAACGCCTGCAGCAGAAAACAGGTCATATTGCCGGATTGCTCGAACAATACCGGAACAGCTGGGATGAGGTTTTCTATGTTTGCCTGGCCCGCGCGTTTGGGTTTGGACTCAATGCCATGCCATTTGAAATGCTTGCCCGTTCAGTCCCCTTATCCTGCCTGATGCGGCACCGTGATAATCCCAGGCAGGTTGAGGCTTTGTTGATGGGGCAGGCGGGATTTTTGGAGGAAGGCAGGTTGTATGACGATTATTACACACAGCTTCGCGAGGAATACCTGCACCTGAAAAACAAGTACAACCTGAAGCCTTTGGAGAAGCACCTGTGGAAATTCCTCCGACTCAGGCCGGTGAACTTCCCTACTATTCGAATAGCTCAGTTTGGGTCGGTACTGCAGCATTCGGGCTTATTCTCGCAAGTAATGACATGCAATACAGTAGAGGATTTAAAGCAATTTTTCAGTGTAAAAACTTCGGAATACTGGGATACGCATTATAACTTCGAATCCCATTCGGTGCGTGTAGTCAAAAGATTGGGTAATGAAGCTTTTCAGACTCTGGTGATCAACACCGTGATCCCCTTTTTCTTCCAGTATGGGAGGATGACAGCACATGAGGATCTGAAAGACAAAGCGCTTGGATGGCTGCAAAACATACCGGCTGAAAATAACCGGTACACCAGGCAATGGACATCGATTGTGGGTTCGCCTGATTCTGCTTTCCACAGCCAGGGTATTATTCAACTGATGAAGGAATATTGCGGCAAAAAAAGATGCCTGGCCTGTGCTGTAGGTTCCCACATCATCACCCGGGGTCTTTAACAAGTCTGCAACAGGCTGGCAGGTGAAAGGCTGCGAATAAGCCGGCAGATTGTAATACAGGTATATGAAAAGATTTTTTTGCAGATAATGCATTGATTTTTGAAAAAAAATAGATACTTTTGCAACTCAATTTTTTGAAGAAGAGTAATTAATTAGCACCTATGTATTTAACAACTGAAA
>CAYVBH010000293.1:0-5303 GCA_964449015.1 uncultured Bacteroidales bacterium | reverse complement strand
CTTCCAAGTACAAAAACTCTTACCGGAACTGGATGGAGAATGTGAGGGACTGGTGCATTTCGCGTCAGCTTTGGTGGGGTCAGCGCATTCCGGCATACTACATAGGAACCAGCAATGAATTTGTGGTAGCCGAAAACAGTGCTAAGGCACTGGAACTGGCCAGGGAAAAGAGTCGCAACAACAACCTGCAGGAAAGCGATCTGCGGCAGGATGAGGATGTGCTTGATACCTGGTTCTCTTCGTGGTTGTGGCCCATTTCGGTTTTTGACGGGATCCGGAATCCGGATAATCCCGATATCAAATATTACTATCCCACCAACGATCTGATTACGGCTCCCGAGATCCTGTTCTTCTGGGTGGCCCGGATGATCATGGCAGGTTATGAATACCGCGGGGAGAAGCCCTTTAAAAACGTATACCTCACCGGTATCGTGCGTGATACCAAACGCCGCAAAATGTCGAAATCGCTTGGCAATTCCCCTGATCCGCTGAACCTTATTGAAAATTATAGTGCAGACGGCGTGCGTGTGGGTATGTTGTTGTGTTCACCTGCCGGCAACGACCTGTTGTTTGATGAAGGCCTTTCGGAGCAGGGCCGCAACTTTGCCAATAAAATGTGGAATGCGTTCAGGCTGGTGAAATCATGGCAGGTTGATCATGAGGCGCTGCCTTCCAAAGCTGCTCAGATGGGCAGCATCTGGTTTTATGAACGGCTCAAGCAGGGTATTGCCGAAATCGAAGAGGCATTTAACCAGTACCGCATATCCGAGGCACTGATGATCGCCTATAAGCTTTTCTGGGATGAGTTTTCTTCCTGGTATCTCGAAATCGTCAAACCCGATTATCAGAAACCCATTGACCACCGCATCTATCAAACGACCGTTGAAATGTTTGAGGTCATGTTGCGGATCCTGCATCCATTTGTACCTTTTATAACTGAAGAGATCTGGCACCTACTGAAAGAAAGACCCCAGGGTTACAGCCTGATGTATGAGAAAGTCCCTTCTGTAAAGCCTGTTGACAAGGATAAGGTGAGCCTGTTCGAACAAGTGAAGGAAGTAATTGCATTTATCCGCAACACGCGAGTTGAGAAACAAATACCGGGCAAGGAGAAACTTACCTTATATATTAAGCCGGTAAACTATCAGAACGACTATGACGAGGTGATCATCAGGCTGGGCAACCTGGACCAGATTCAAATGATCAGTGAGAAAGTCGAGGGCGCGGTGAGCCTGATCACGGCCAATGCCGAGTATTACATACCTGTAGGAGAAATGCATAATCCGGAAGAGGAATTGCAAAAGCTACAAGAAGAGCTCAGTTACAACCGCGGTTTTTTGGAGTCGGTAATGAAAAAGCTGGGCAATGAAAAGTTTGTGAGCAATGCCCCAGCTAAAGTTATTGAACTCGAAAACCGCAAAAGAACCGATGCCGAAACCAAAATCAGGGCACTGGAGGAGCGTATTGATTCGTTGAAGAAATAGATTGTTGGAGTATACACGTCATTGCGAGCGAAACGGAGTGGAGCAAAGCAATCTGACATGCGAGGCAGTTACCTGAGGAAGATTGCTTCGCTAACGCTCGTAATGACGCACTGCTCGTTGTTGCAACTCATTCGCAAGGACAACCAGTCCTAATTATGTTGTTTATTCTTGGCTCGTCAGTAGTCACTTGTCCCTTGTCCCTGCTTCATGGCGCCAGCCTGAACACCTCCCACGTTCCGCCATTCCGGGTATACTCAAACCGGTCGTGGAGCCTGTTTTCCCTGCCCTGCCAAAATTCTACCAGGTTGGGGATGAGCTTATATCCACCCCAGTATTTCGGTCTTTCAAGAGCCCTGGTTTTAAAGAGCCTCATGTAGTCGTACTGCAAGTTTTCAAGGTATTCCCGGTTGGGTACACGGCGGCTTTGAGGAGAAGCCCAGGCGCCAATTTTGCTTCCTTCGGGGCGGCTTTTGAAATACTCGTCTGATTTATGCTGCGGTTCTTTCAGTATTTTTCCTTCAATTCGAACCTGTCTTTCCAAGTCGGGCCAGAAGAACAGCAAGGCTCCGGCGGGATTGGATTCAATCTGCGCCGCCTTGGTGCTCTGGTAATTGGTAAAAAAGGTAAACCCGTCCCCGTCCATATCTTTCAGCAACACCACCCGCGATGATATCCGCTGTCCCGGCAATGTAGTGGAAAGAACCATAGCTGTAGGCTCAGGAACTTCTGCCTTCAGCGCCTCGTTGAGCCAGAAACGGAACTGTACTGTCGGATCGGGATCCAGATGATCCAGGTCTAGCCGGGATTGCCTATATTCCCTGCGGATATCCTGTAATGCTGTCATATGCATGGTTATTCACCATACAACAACTCAGATCACCGAAGGTTCAAGCTTTTTAAACCGGGCGTTTTTGATGCTGGCGTTCAATTCAAAGCCGGCCAGCAGAGCCAGCGCATTGAAGTTCATCCACAGCATTACGGCAATCAGCGTGCCTATTGATCCGTAGAAGCGGTTGAAGGGTGCAAAATGGTTTACAAAATATGAGAATGCAAAGGAAGTGATGATTGATAAAAGCGTTGCAAAAATAGAACCTGGTGTAAAAAGTCGCCACTTAATTTTACGGGCCGGGGCAAGGAAGTACAGGAAGGAAATGGCCAGGAAGGTAACTGCCAACACCACCACCCATTTCCCAAACAATAACAGTGTGAACGTAGTTTGGGCTTTGACCACGCCGGTTTCGTGTAAATGTTTTACACCCATGTAATTGAAGAATAGCAGAATCAAGGCCAGGGCTACCAGCACAAAGAAAATGGCAAACAAACCCACGGATATCAGGTGCCGTTCAACCCACGGACGCGATCCTACCGTATGGTAAGTGGCATTAAAAGCTTCGATGATGCCATTTAATCCTTTCTGAATAAAAAAAAGTGTTACCAGGAAACCGAAGATATGCAGTCCGTGATGCTTATCAAAAACCTCCTGCAGCAGGGTCTCAAGCATCAGGTAAGAATTTTCGGGAATCATGTCGATCAGCACATCCATCAGGCCAACCTGAACGTTCCTCAACGGCAGGTAGGGTATGAGTCCAACAGTAAATATTACAGCAGGTCCCAATGCCAGCATGAAATGAAAGGCGATGGATGTTGCCCTGATATTCAGCGATCCTTTGAGAAGTCCCTGGATAAAAAGACTGACCACCTCGTAAAAGGACAATCCCTTTGAACCCGGGAAGTTGATTTTCCGGCAATGGTCGCCAAGCCTGTGAATATGAGAGTCGAAGTATTTATATGTACGCCCGCTGCCTGCTGAACTCATCAGGTTAGAAATTTACTGCCTTTAAACTCAGGTCGAGACTTTTGATGTGGTGCGTCAGTGCTCCCACAGAAATATAATCGACGCCGCATTCGGCATAATCCCTGATGTTTTCAATGGTAATTCCGCCTGAAGATTCCGTCTCGTATTGTTCCCCGATCAGTCCAACTGCTTGCTTCGTGTCATCAATGCCAAAATTGTCGAGCATGATGCGGTTCACTCCCCCTGTTTCCATTATTTTCCTCACATCCTGCAGGCTTCTGGCTTCGACTTCAATAAGAAGTTGCATCCCTTGTGCTTTAAGGTATTCATGCGTACGCTTGATGGCGTTTTCAATACCTCCGGCGAAATCAATATGATTGTCCTTGATCAGGATCATATCATATAGGCCGATCCTGTGATTCACGCCGCCACCAATTCTTACAGCTTCTTTCTCAAGAAAACGCATCCCGGGCGTGGTTTTTCGCGTATCCAATATCTTGGTTTTCAATCCTTCGAGACGTTTGACATATTGTCGGGTGGTGGTGGCTATGCCACTCATACGTTGCATGATATTCAGAACAAGGCGTTCGGCTTTCAGCAGGGTTTGCACCTTGCCTTCAACAAAAAAAGCAACATCCATCGGCCACACATGATCTCCGTCTTTTCTAAAAAATTCAACACTGACATCTTCTTCAAGTTTACGGAAAACTTTTTCAGCTACTGCCATGCCGGCTATAATGCCTTCTTCCTTAACCAGTAATTTGGCTTTTCCGGATGCATCAGCCGGTATACAGGCGAGCGATGTGTGATCGCCATCTCCTATATCTTCAATCAGCGCGTTTTCAATGAATCTGTCGAAGTAGTTATTCGGCATTATCTTCTTCAAATCGGAGTTGGTGTATAAAAGGTTTGCTGTCTTTCAGCTTGATCAGCATGGTTACCCTGTAATTACCCGTCGATGTGGAAAGGTTACCGATGGCATATTGCGCTCCTTCTTTACCACCCTTATGCAGAATCACGAAGTTATTCGGCACATGCTTTGTAAAGAAGTTCTTGACAATGAGCTCAGCCTGCTGGCTGCTGTATATATCTTCCTGACCCGGGATGGCCAGTTCAATACTGGAATTGAAGTATTTTGATAACTGGGTAACATTTCCCGATTTCAGGGCATCAACAATTGCGGAAGGGATTTCATCATTCTCCGATGCATTGATTATCACCTGCATAGGCAACATCAACAGCAATAAGGTGAGGAATATCTTAAATCTGTTGATCTTCGGCTTGGCGTTTATCATGCTAATTTTAAAATATAAAGTATTTTTGACTAGTGATAAAATCATTTGCATCACAAATTTAATTATTTAATTCAATTAACATCAATTAACAAATTCCGGGCCAACGATTGCATTCGGGTCAACTTTATAGTATGAAAATTAGTGTGATTAACCTGGGAGCAACGCAGGATCAATACCTGAGAGAAGGAATTACCCTTTATGAAAAAAGGCTGAAGCACTATGTCCCGTTTGAAATGACATACCTGACGGCTCCCCGACCATCGAAGAACCAATCGTTTCAGTTGCAAAAGGACCAGGAGGGTAGAATATTGCTGGCATCATTAGGAAAATCTGACCATGCCGTATTGCTGGATGTGGAAGGGAAACAATATGGCTCAGAAGCGTTTTCAGGATATCTGCAACAGGTTATGAACCGTGGCATACGTCACCTGGCATTCGTGATCGGCGGACCTTACGGTTTTTCTGATGAGGTATACCAGGCTGTGCCCGACCGGATTTCGTTATCGTCCATGACCTTCTCGCATCAACTGGTTCGGCTGGTTTTTTTGGAACAGCTATACAGAGCGTTTACCATCATCAAGGGCGAACCTTATCATCATGCTTAAAATATCATTCAAATAATGCATCAGTCTGAATTATGAAAACCGGCAGATATATCCTTGCATTTCTGATGCTGTTGCTGATTGCCGTTTCCGGGAATCTGCTGCTGGATAACTGGCATTATAAAAA
>CAYVBH010000292.1:0-5309 GCA_964449015.1 uncultured Bacteroidales bacterium | reverse complement strand
TCTACGCCCAGATCAGCGCCGGTGAAGTTAAATTCAACGAACTCGAGGCCGTGGTAATCCCCAATTCCAATTACATCATCAGGGGCAACCCCTACAAGGCCAACATCTTCCTGGCTGCCCGCGATACCACGCAGGCCCCCGATATTTACGTGGTGGAAGGCGTGAGCCAGCCCTGGACGGAAACTGTTGACCCTACTACAGGAGCAAAAAAATACGGACGCCGTGAAGGCCTCAACTACACCAAGGTACCTGCTGAAAAGGGAACCGGCAAAGGCGTCTTTGAACGTTCAGGCAGTTCACTCGGACAACGTACCTGGGGTGGTATTATCGAAATCAAAGGCCCCGGTGGCGAACCCATCATCAGACCCTTCTCGGCTGAATATACTGTAGCCGAAGGCGCTGTTGCGGTTTCTGCCACCAAAATGAACGTATTCTACCTGGGTGTCGACAACCCGGTTGAAATATCCGTTTCCGGTGTGGGAGGCAATAAGATCCGCGCCACCGCTTCAAACGGCGTGCTCGAACAGCGTGGCAATTCCTATATCATGAGAGCCAAAAGAATTGGTAATTGCATGATCTCTGTTTCCGCTGAACTCGACGGAAAATGGTCCACCGTAGGCACCAAGGAATTCCGCGTGAAAGCCGTACCCGACCCGGTTGCGACCGTTAACGGACAGAAAGGCGGTATGATCGCCAAAAACGTACTGCTGGCACAGCAGGGCGTAGCGGCTTCCATGCCTCCCGATTTTGATTTCGATCTGAAATTTAATGTGACCAGCTATACTGTGATGTGTATTGTCCAGGGTTTCGTACAGGAAAAACCGGTGAAAGGCAATATGTTCACCCAGGAAGTCCGGAACCTGATCAACAACCAGAGCAAGGGAAACTCCGTGTATATTCAGGATATCAAAGCGGTTGGCCCCGATGGTACGGTCAGAAATCTTTCAACAATTAACTTCAAGCTGAATTAATTTATTAAACCATAGTCGAATGAAACGAGTTGCTTTTTTAATGATGGGATTGGCGATGTTCCTGGTTACACCGCAAAAAGCGAAAGCCCAGGACATCCTTACCGAAGTGTATACCCGTGAGCACATTCCCAATAAAGCTCCTGTACCATACACTTATCTTCGTGAAGCCGACGTCATGTGGGCCAAGGATGTATACAGGATCATCGACCTGAAGCAGAAACAAAACCTGTCGCTCTACTACCCCCAGAAACCAATTAACGACAGGTACAACCTGGTTAGTTTGATACTTTGGGGAATCGACAACGAGGGCATTCGTGCTTTTGATTCGAGCGATCCGAATAATGAATTTACTATTCCGCTTGATCGTACCAAAATTGATGAATCTTTTGGTGCCGGAACCGAGGTATTCAAACAGACTGATTTGAACACAGGTTTCGTCAAAGATTCCACCATTATCAATGAAAGAAGGCTCGACGAAGTGAAACAAATCATGGTTAAGGAAAAGTGGTTTTTTGACAAGAACCATTCCGTAATGAACGTAAGAATCGTGGGCCTTTGCCCGATCAGGGTTTACTACCAGCTCGACGACCAGGGTATGCCCACCGAAACCATCCTGAAACAGAAAACCGTTTGGGTTTACTTCCCCGAACTGAGGCCTCTGCTGGCACGCCACGAGATGTTCAATGAGAATAACGATGCGCAGCGCATTTCATTCGATGACTTTTTCTCCCAACGCAGGTTTAACAGCTATATATTTGGCGAATCAAACGTATATGGCAACCGTTCTATCAACCAATACTCCTTGGGTATGGATGCCCTGCTCGAAGCTGAAAGGGTAAAAGAATACCTGTTTGAAACTGAACACGACCTTTGGGAATATTAATAGTAATGATCTAAAAAAAGCCGCGATGATCTCGCGGCTTTTTTTTGTCTACATTCTTGGATCTTAGATCTTGGATCTTGAATCTTAGATCTAAATATAATTCTCCCCCTTCTCCAGTTTCACATCATTCACGAAATTCTTGATCTTCTGCTCGTCCTGCTTCCGGCAAATCAGCAGGATGTTGTCGGATTCAACCACAATGTAATCATCAAGCCCCTGAATCACCGCAAGCTTGTTGTTGGGCAGGTTGATCAGGCAGTTTTTGGTATTGTAGGTAAACACACTGGTTCCGGTAACTGAATTATTATCCCCGTCTTTGCACAGCATGTCGTACAACGATCCCCAGGTACCCAGGTCAGACCACCCGAAATCGGAACACAGCACGAAGACATTCTCGGCCTTTTCCATGATGCCGTAGTCTATCGAAATATTCTTGCAATTGGGATATACCTTCCCGATGAATTCAGGCTCTTTTTCGGTGTTGTAAAACTTGCTTCCCTGACTGAAAAGCTGGTCAACATCGGGAAGATACTTGTTAAAAGCCTTCATGATGGTCTTTAGTGACCAGAAAAACATACCCGAATTCCAGAAAAAGTCGCCACTTTGCAGAAACACTTCAGCCATGGGCAGGTCGGGTTTTTCAGTAAACGTCTTTACCCTCCGGATACTTTTATTCAGCTCAATGCCTGTTTTGTCCCCGTTGATCTGGATATACCCGTATCCGGTTTCGGGACGGCTGGGCTGCAAACCCAGGGTAAGCAGGCAGTCGTTGTCCGTTACAAATTCCAGCCCCTTTGTTACCACATCCAGAAATTCCTGTTCCTTCATGATGATATGGTCTGAAGGAGCTACCAGAATCCGGGCGTTGGGATTCAGCAGGCTGATCTTATGATTGGCGTATGCTATACAAGGTGCAGTGTTCCTCCTGAGAGGTTCCAGCAATATCTGCTGAGACGAAATTTCCGGCAATTGCTTTTTTACCAGGTCATCATAATCCTCGTTGGTGACAATCAGAATATTTCCGGATGGAATCACTTTGCTCAACCGGTCAAAGGTTTGCTGCAGCAGCGTGCGGCCCGTGCCCAGAATGTCGAGGAATTGTTTTGGTTTTTTGGTTCTGCTTAACGGCCAGAAACGGCTTCCGATCCCTCCGGCCATAATGATGCAATAGTAATCCTGGTTCATGAAGAAAAAGTTGTTAGTTTGATGTATAAGACAAATTTAACAAATTAAGTATTGTAGCTGATGCTATTTTGATATAGTTAAATAATAGAACGATTAACTTGGGTTTTATTTTGATTTTATATCACTATTTTTGTGTTCATGAATTTCTTCACCATATTCGGCCGGTATGTCATCTTCCTGTCGCGGGTTTTTGCAAAACCGGAAAAGTCGAAAATTTACCTGCAGCAAACTGTCAGAGAAATTGAGAATCTCGGGCTCAATTCCGTGGGCATCGTAATCATTATTTCGGTGTTCATAGGTGCAGTTATTACTTTACAAACACGTTATAATCTTGAAAGCTCCTGGATACCGCTTTACCTCATTGGTCTTACCGCCCGTGATACCCTGCTGCTTGAGTTTTCTTCCACCATGGTGGGCCTCATTCTGGCAGGTAAGGTGGGATCGAATATTGCATCCGAAATAGGTACCATGCGCATCACCGAACAAATTGATGCTCTCGAGATGATGGGTATCAATTCAGCCAGTTACCTGGTACTGCCAAAAATTCTGGCATCCATGGTGTTCAATCCCTTTCTCACGCTGATCAGCATGTTTGTAGGCCTGATCGGCGGATGGCTGGCTGTGATCATTACCGGTGCCCTGCCCTCATCCGATTATATTTTTGGTATCCAATACCTGTTTGTCCCTTTTTATATTACCTATGCCCTGGTAAAAACCGTGGTTTACGCCTTTATTATTACTTCTGTGTCGGCCTTTTACGGCTACAACGTTCAGGGCGGAGCCCTGGAAGTCGGCCGTTCAAGCACAAGAGGCGTTGTTTACAGCAGCATACTCATATTACTGGCCGACCTGGTATTAACACAAATGATGCTCGCCTGATGATACAAGTCGAAAACCTGGTTAAATCATTCAACGGGGTCAAGGTTCTCGATGACATCTCCGTTACCTTTGAAAAAGGCAAAACCAACCTGATTATTGGCAAAAGCGGATCGGGTAAGACCGTACTTATGAAATGCCTGGTAGGCCTGCATGAAATTGATGAAGGAACGGTACTTTATAACGACCGGAATTTTGTGAAAATGAACTTCGATGAACGTAAGGCAATCCGTCGTGAAATCGGCATGCTTTTCCAGGGAAGTGCCCTGTTTGACTCGTTGAACGTTGAAGAAAATGTGATGTTCCCGCTCAACATGTTCACCCGTATGAGTCTTGAGGAAAAACACGAACGCACCAATACCTGCCTGAAAAGAGTTAATCTTACCGACGTGAATAAATTGTTTCCCGGCGAAATCAGCGGGGGTATGAAAAAAAGGGTTGCCATAGCACGTGCCATCGTGGAAAATCCCCGCTATCTGTTTTGCGACGAACCCAACTCAGGACTCGATCCCAAAACGGCCCTGGTCATTGATGATCTGATCAGCGAAATCACACACGAATACAACATCACCACGGTAATCAACACACACGATATGAATTCGGTAATGGAAATCGGTGAAAAGGTGGTGTTCATTCATGAAGGGCGCAAAGGTTGGGAAGGAAACCGGGAAGGCATACTCGACAGTGACGACGAGAACCTGAATGACTTTGTTTTTGCCTCTAACTTTGCCAAAAAAATCAAGTCGTTTTCAAAATAACCTGAGTTGCCGCTGTCCTCTGTCTTGGCTCTTGGCTCTTGGCTCTAATTGCCAAACTGCTACTCCTTCACCTCTACATAATCCACATAATCCCCTTTCGCCGGCTTATTCTTTGATGAACTACCGGGGCTATAGTCAATGGTAACTTCCCCTTCGTGCTGTTGTGCCTTCTGGCGCTGACGCTGCTGCTCCTTCATCTGCTGCTTTGAGAATTCATTCATCTTTTTATCCATGTAATTCACAAAAAGGCCGGGAAGTATATAGCGGGTAAACAGCCTGATCACATAGTAAATGACAATGATAATGAGTATGGTTCTCAAAAATCCCATTTGAGTTTTTTTTGCAAAAATACAAAAAAATACACTCACTCCCACTCCACTGTGTGTGCCGTTGCTGAAACGTGTCATTGCGAGGGAGGCAGATTGGGAGGCACGACGGAAGTGCGTCATTGCGAGGGAGGCACGACTGAAGCAATCTATATTTAGTAGTTAAAAATTATAGATTGCCACGCTCCATTTCATTCCGCTCGCAATGACGGACACTTCACTGCTACTGCTCCTGCCACTATTACTGTCTTGGTTCTTGACTCTTGGTTCTTGGTTCTATTTTTTACTACCTTTATCGCCGACTAAAAAA
>CAYVBH010000291.1:0-5309 GCA_964449015.1 uncultured Bacteroidales bacterium | reverse complement strand
GCCCATAAAGTGGCATGTGATCCGTAGGGTCCCAGCGGACACTCGGGGTATTTACTCCCTTTCTCAAGGTATATCAGGTTTTCAACATGCACATTGCATTTGTAATAGCCGCTTTCGGCGCAAATTTCTCCGGTCTTGAACATGGTAAATTATTTTATAAACGAATATTCTCTTCGTTATTTTACCGGATCTCTTGCCACAAACATCCAATTCACTGCTTCCGGCAGGGTTTGATTTTACCAGGTTGGAAGGATTGTTGAGTAAATATAATACAATGAGATTTATTTTGCAAGTGGGATCAGGTCTTCAAGTCTGTTTAGTCTTGCAGTCTTGCAGTCTTGGATCTTGGATCTTGATTCTCTTATCTTCAATCTTTGTTGTATTAAAAAAAATGCTTACTTTTATAATTAACAGCGCTTTGACGAGCATGTTAATCCTTGTCCGCCAACTCTCATCTGGATGCTGCTTGCAAGTTGCTTCACTCTTAGTATCCACTAACTAATAGCCGGATGAAAAACACCATTATTTTTCTGTCAGTATTACTGGCAATCTGGATAGCGGGATGCACGTATTATTTTATGTGCAAGGTGAGAAATCACTGTGACCGCAATCCGGTTCTCACGGAAAGTGTTCAGGAACAACCTGAACTGGTTGCCTCCGAAATTGAAATTGATACGTTGGCCACTTCGTCACAGGACAATCCGCCACCACCCCCTCCGCCACCGCCTCCTGCTTATGTCATACTTTTTAATTCGGGTGCCGGTTCATGTGAACTGACTTCATCCCACACGGATTACTTTGCATCTATTAAGAAATTCACAGAAAGCAAAACAGACAGCAAGATTGTGGTTACCGGTTTTGCCGATAACAGTGGATCGGAATCCATGAATTTGCAGTTAAGCGAACAACGTGCTCAATTTGTGAGGCAACAATTATTGGAAGCCGGAGTTGCCGCAGAAAGAATAGCAGCCGTGGGAAAGGGTGAAAACAATCCGGTTTCAGATAATGATACCCCGGAAGGGCGTTCAAAAAATCGCAGAGTTGAAATACAACCAAACTAAAACTAATTATCATGATTGAAAGATTTACCGCAGACCTTGTATTCATACTGGTAGCCCTGTTTGTTGCCGCCATATTGGGTTTCCTGATCGGATATCTGCCCAAAAGGGTACGGCGTGCAAAACTGCTGGCACTTGAGAATGAAATCTCACAGCAGAAAAATGAAAATTCCAGTCTCAACGGCAAAATCACATTACTGAACAATGAAATTGCACAGCTGAAGGTTCAGCTGGAGAATTGCCTGAAGCAAAAGGAAACAGCATCAGTGCCTTTTAGTGCTGCTGCTGCCCGGGAGGTTTTCAATTCAAGAGTTGTAGAGAATGATTTGAAGATTGTGGAAGGTATTGGTGAAAAAATAGAATCCTTACTGAACAACCGGGGTATTACCACCTGGTACCAGCTTTCGCAGACTCCGGCTGAGGCCATTAAGGATATCCTGTTACAGGATGGCGGTCCCAATTACAAAATTCATGAGCCAAGGACCTGGCCGGAACAGGCGTTGCTTGCCCACCAAGGCAAATGGAAAGAGCTCAAGGAACTTCAGGATCAGCTCACTGCCGGAAGGTGATTTTTCACAAGGTATTGGATAAACCATTTAGGACTTTATCTGACAAAACACTCTTCAAGGGTTTGCAACTGCTTGAAGGGATTTCATTATATTTGTTAATTGCTTATTGTTAATTACTCATTGTTAATTGCTCATTGTTAATTACTCATTGTTAATTATAAATTGTATATCAGATGCGCTGGAAGAACAGAGAACAAAGTACGAACGTGGAAGACCGCCGCAGAATTGGCGGAAAACAGATTGCTGCAGGGGGTGGTATTGGAACCCTGGCCATCGTATTGATAGTGTGGTTACTGGGAGGTAATCCTACGGAGTTGATCAACAACCTGCAAACTTCCGGGGGGCAGACTACAGCTGCCGATCCGGCTGTTATCGAGGCTGAGGAAGAACTTGCGGCATTTGCCAAAACGGTTCTTAAAGATACCGAGGATGTTTGGAATGAAGTATTCCCGGCTGGAGGCAATACATACCGGGAGCCGGTTCTGGTGCTGTTCAGTGGTGCTGCAGAATCGGCCTGTGGTTATAATTCATCTGCAACAGGTCCCTTTTACTGCCCAGGCGACGAGAAAGTATACATCGATCTCTCGTTCCTGTCGGATTTGCAGCAACAATTGGGTGCCCAGGGCGATTTTGCCATGGCTTACATCATTGCCCATGAAGTAGGGCACCATGTTCAGAAATTACTGGGAATTACCGATCAGATGAACCAGCTCCGTGGCAGACTAAGTGAGGCTGAATACAATAAATACTCTGTCCGGCTTGAGCTGCAGGCTGATTTCCTTGCCGGTGTATGGGCCAACCATGCCCAGCGCACTAAAAATATCCTTGAGGAAGGAGATGTGGAAGAAGCGGTAAATGCGGCAGCTGCAGTTGGTGACGATCGCATTATGATGCAATCGCAGGGATATGTGGTTCCGGATGCTTTCACACATGGCACTTCAGAACAGCGCAAAACGTGGTTTATGAAAGGTTTTACAACCGGAGATCTGAACCAGGGAGATACCTTTTCGGCGGATATATAATTCCTCAATCTGTTTTAGCTATTGAGCAACCTGTTCAGGTGTTCCGATTTATGAATGATCAGCAATGAGGGCAGTTGCTCAACAGGCAGGTTATTTTTTTCCTCGAGCAACTTCCAGTTGTTTCCGGCTATCATCACTAGGTCGAGTGATCTTAAGAATTCCGGTCGTAGTAGACTTCCGTTTACAGGTACGACAGGAATGCCTGAGTTGATTATATCAGCTGACAATTCCTTGTTCTCGAGTCCCCTGTGATATGTGTAGAAATTCCGTTGCGCCTCATGATTCAGCATCCGGGCATAATCAAAAAGGAAGTTATCACCATTTCCGAAATAAATAATCAGAATGGTGCGGATCTCCCGGAAATTCCGTTCGTTAAAGATAAGAACGTCACATGGTGCTTCACTTATAATTCGTTTCAGGATACCCCCCAAAATGTCAGTGCTGAAAACCGTTCTGGCACTTCCCAGGATCAGGAGATCTGGTCGCTCGGTTTTACAGGTTTTGATAATTTCCTGATGAATCTCCGACGTGTTCCTGTATATCGTATTGATAGAGAGCTTGTTCAAGTCGGCTTCCCGCCTGATGGGAATGAAACTTTCTTTTTCGAAGACAAGGGCATCATCAGGTGACAGGTCACTGCGAGGTGAAATGTGCAATGCTGTGAAAAACGTATCTGCAGCTTTTTGCATAATCAGCTGACGCGTCAGATTTAGCAGGGTTGCACCCATTTTGGGATTGGCAAAAGAGAGCATGATGTGGTAAGCTTTTTCTCTGACCTCGTGTATTTTCTTTTTTGGTCCAAGAGCATTGACCAGGTTGAGCCCCGGGCCGGTAAGCAGGGTGGTTACCAGTGCCATGATGACCAGCATGGCAAACATTTCGGGACTCAGGATGCCAAATTCATAACCAATGTTGAGTACGATGAGTTCCATCAATCCCTTTGAATTCATCAGAACACTCAGGGTCAGGGAGTGATTCCAATTCAACCCGACATATCTGGAAGCAATCATTGTTCCACCGAATTTTCCGGCAATAGCTGTAATAATGATCAACAGGCATATCAGCCAGAGATGACCTGAATTGATGAGACCGATTTCAGTTCTTAAGCCGGTAGCGACAAAAAAGAGCGGAAGCAGGATGACCATGGAGACATCTTCAATTTTTTCAGAGAACACCCTTTTGAAATTCAGGTTCTCGGGCATCACCACCCCTGCCATAAAGGCCCCGAAAAGCGCATGAATACCAATTGCTTCAGTAACCAGTGACGAAACAAGAATTAGCAGAAATACAAAGGCAATAACAGGCTTACTCATGGTTTCTCGGCTGGCATAAACCCTGCCGATCCGGTACATGAGCGGTTTCATCACATAGATCATGAGTAAAATATACACAACAGAAAGGCCGATGGTCAGATAAGAATGGCTGATATCACCTGCCTTGACAATCGCAATTACTACGGCGAGAATACACCAGGCCACAACATCACCTATGGCGGCCACAGTGATTGCCATGGTCCCAACAGGTGTTTTGGTCAGTTTCCGCTCCTGCACTATCCTTGCAAGCACCGGAAAAGCCGTTATACACATCGTGGTTCCCATGAAAAGTGCAAATGAGGTGAAATGAATGTTCCTTAAAGCAAAGGAGGGAAAGAGGTAATAAGCCAGAATTATGCCTGAAATAAAGGGAATGGCAATACCGGCCACACTAATGAGTAAGGCCTTATCAGCAGATTTTTTGAACGACTGCGGATCCAATTCCATTCCGATGATGAACATGAAAAAGATGAGCCCTAACTGGCTCAATTGCTGCAATACATTTATCGACTCAGGTGGAAATAAAAAGGCAGAAACGCCAGGTAAAAGCGTGCCCAGTGCTGAAGGGCCAAGAAGCAAACCGGCAACGATTTCACCTATTACAAGTGGCTGCCCGATTCGCTGAAACAGAAAGCCCATCAGACGCGCTGTAAGCATGATTACGATGAGTTGCAGAATCAATATGCCCGGGGCAACCGTCAGTTTTTCCGTTATGTGCTGAAGTCGGATGCTGGTTTTTTCGAGGATTTCTTTTGCATCAGAACCAATTAAATCGGCGGGATCAAGCGATTTGCCCTGTGTGAATACAAGCCATGCAATTAAAAGTACTGACAGGAAGAGGATAATATAAAAGAAAAGGTTTCTTCTCATGATCAACGATCCTGTTCATTAAATAGCCCGGCAAATTTGGTAAACAGCAGCATGGCTGTAACGCCAAGGAGCATATGCGCGGCCAGCACCAGCCAAACATATTGGGGATGGCCGTTGTTTTCAAACATCCTGAAGATACCCGATGTATATACAACACCGCTCAGCAGTCCACCCAATCCGGTTGCCAGAAAATTAGTGCCCATGTACAATCCGGCTTTTTCCCTTGGAGCAATCCATGTGATGTATTCCTGTATTCGGGGTGAGCTGATCATTTCGCCAATGGCTACAAGAAATATTCCCGCGAACACCCAGGCGGCACCTGCCATTCCTGCAACGGCAAGCAAAACAAATCCTGCCCCCAATACAAGAAGCCCGAAAATAAATGAGGAAATGGGCTTGAACCTTTCTGTAAGCCATGAAATTAAAAGTTGGAGCAGAATAATTACATAACCGGTGTGCGAAATGGTTTCCCCCATT
>CAYVBH010000290.1:0-5314 GCA_964449015.1 uncultured Bacteroidales bacterium | reverse complement strand
AAAATACAAAGCCCCTGAAACCAATGATTTCACAGGGGCTCAAACCGAAAGTGAAGCAGCATGGATGTTGGCAGACCAAACCAGATAAATCATGAACTATGAATACTAATCAAGCGTGGTATAAGTTTTAACCTGCTGTTTGCGAAAGGCACAGCAGGTTTTTTATTTGAATTAATCCCTGATTTCTTTTACAAATCTCCCGATGTCCCGATCCAAATCCTTCTAATCAACCAGCATTTTTACAAACGCACTGCCAATAATGGCACCCGGGCGTATTGAGCGGACAGGTCAGCTCTATTCCGTTACCTTCCCTTTAATCCTTGAAACAGCCGATGCTCCGAAATAACCCAACGCTCCTCCTGATATATTCCCCTCTGGGGTTGTAGGGGCAGGCCTGAATACTCCATCATATTGTTCAATTTGTTTTGTCAATGCCTCATAAAAGTTATACCCTTCAGGAGAAATAGAATACATTGCAATACTAGCTGAATCACCGGGGGAATACGAGATATACCCCGCTCTCCAATAATAGGGGGAATAACCCTGGCATACATCCAGTCCGGATACATAAGAGCTAAGAAACTCACCCCTTAGCAAGGTCATATCCTCTTCCAGGGTTCTTCCACAACTGTATGTAACTGCACCGCGAGATCCAAAAATGAACATATAATTATTATCGGAATTCTCTATCAGAGGAAAGGATATCAACACGGGATAAAAATACTGTCTCTTTATATCATCATATCGCTTTTGAAAGTACATGGTGTCAATGGTTGGCGCTTCCACCATCCTTGTAGTGGCATGGTATTCCTTCTCCTTGTATTTTATGGTTAAGTAATAGGTATGACCAGGTATACCCTTTTTCACATCATAATACTCATTGAAAGATGAATCTACTTTAACGAAGCTGTGAGTAGTAGTATCCCAGCCGATTTCATACTCATAACTCCTATTCAGGGTATCTGAATGTCCCAAATCATCGCTTATTATGACCAGGGCATCATTAACCAGAACCGGAACCGAAAGGTTTTCATATTTTTGAACAACGGTATCCGACAATGTAAGCTGAACAAAGCCTCCAAACGATTCGTTTGTGAGCATTCCATTCACCACCAGTCTGGGCTCCCGGTAAGCCCAGTTAAAGTCAACGTTCTCCTCACAGGCTGTACATATAACTAGTATACTTAATGCAAATATTATCAATTTATTCATGTCAATTGAGCTAAAAGTAAAGACTATATGATAGCATGGGTAGGATACCGGGCAGATAAACAATACGATAACCTATCTTCCCGCGGTCATTATCTGATTCACTAAAAAAGAACGAAAATACATTATGCCTGTCATAGACGTTAAATACCGATGCAGACCATTCGCTCCTCGATTTCCGCCCTTCCTTTTCCCTGCTCTTCAGTTTTAACGACAGATCAAGGCGGTGATTGGCAGGTAACCTGAAACCATTTCGATCTGAATAGTAAGTATATAAATCATTATTTATCATGTAACTCCCGATGGGCATGGTAACAGCCTGACCAGTGCGGTAATTAAATGTAGCTGAGAATAACCATCTTTTACCCATTTCCTGCGAAAGGTACACTGACAGGTTATGCCGCTGATCGTACCTTGCCGGATAATACCGGTTTTGATTAATGCCATCGATCCGCCGTTCCGTTTTAGAAAGGGTATATCCTGCCCAACCTGTCAGTTTTCCGGTTGATTTGCGAAGAAAGAATTCCGCGCCAAATGACCTGCCGGTTCCCGAAAGCAATTCGTATTCTACATCCTCATTCAGTCTTATAATTGCATTGTCTTTATAGTCAATGATATGATTCAACTTTTTGTAATAACCTTCAACAGATGCTTCCAGCTTTTCATCCAACAGATTAAAGAAAACTCCGGCAGATAAATGATCGGCAATCTGCGGACGGAGCACTTTATCAGCCGGTAACCATATATCGGTCGGCAGTCCTGCTGATGAATTGGAAAGTAGGTGAATGGGCTGGCTGTTGCGGCAATAAGCCAGCTTTACCGATATTTGTGTAGACGCCATGTATCGAAGTGAGAGTCGCGGTTCCAGCATAATAACCTGATCATTTAACGTGCCCGTTGTATAAGCAGTATCCACTGCCGGGTTGGAAAACGAAAAGTAGGGCACTACACGAATTCCGTAATTGAAAGCAAACCTGCCCAGTTTTTGCTCATTGCTCAGATATAGTGCAGCTTCCAGGCTGCGACGCTTACTCATTTCATAACCTAATATCATGGAACCAGTATCGGTGGGCGTTATCTCTCCCGGCATTACACCATGAAAACTGGTGCTGACGCCAAATTCAACATGGTTATTGACATTGGGATAATAATCAAAATCGATCTTCGCATTGCCCTGATTCAAATAGGCACTCCACCGGTAATTTTCAGCCCCGTCTCTGATACTGAATGCATAATTATAGTGGCTATAAATGGCGCTGATGTTGAAAAACAGTTTATCCCCTGCTATATGGTTCCACCTAAGCGTTGCGGTAGTATTGCCCCATTCCTGCCTGCTGCGGGCATCAATTTTTGGAAAATAAAAGCCATCTCTTCCCGAATAACCCGAAAAATAAATCTGGTTTTTGTCATTTGCCTTATAATTGATTTTAAAATTGATATCATAAAAGTTGATCTTGTTTTTGGTTGGAAAATTAATCAGCCCAGGAACAGAAATTACTTCGTTGATACCTTTTATTAAATAATTCACCGGAAGCAGGTTAAAGTACCTGCCAGAAACTAAAACAGAAGCTTTTTTGTTTAATAATGGGGACTCAAGCGTAAGACCGGCAGCAACGGGACTGATATTGCACGATGCCCTGAACCTGCTGCGATTCCCCTCGCGCATACGGATGTCAGCTACAGAAGACAACCTCCCGCCAAACCTGGCAGGAATGAAACCCTTCATCATTTCCACCGATTGAATGGCATCGGTGTTGAATACCGAAAAGAACCCAAGCACATGAGAGGGATTATACACAGGTGCTTCATCGAGCAGGATCAGGTTTTGGTCATAGCTTCCACCGCGCACGGAATATTGTGTAAGTCCCTCATTGACCGGCATGATTCCGGGCAATAACTGAAGGCTTTTCATCACATCAGGCATTCCGCCAAAGGTAGGAATACCTTTCATTTCGTTCGGACTGAGCCGGGTCATTCCGGGAATGGTTGACCGGAGGTTTTGCGCTGTTGATGTTCCTTTCACTACCACTTCCCTAACAGCAGTGATTCCCGGGGAAAGGTCAATGTTTTGCTTGAGATTTTCGGTAAGGGCAACCACTTTTTCAACCGGAGTATACCCGACAAATGAGAACTGAATCACATAAGTGCCCGCTGGCAGCGTAATGGAATAAAAGCCATACTTATTGCAAACTGCCCCCGTTTTCAATTCCGGAATATAAATGGCCGCCCCGATGAGGTTGTCACCATTGGAAGCGTCCCTGATAATGCCACTTAAAGTATATTTTTCCTGTTTATCTGAGTGGGCGTCAGTTTTCACAGGCAACGGTTCTACCTGAGAAAAAGCCGGATGAACGACTGACAAAAACAAGGCAAATACCAATAAATAGGATTTCATCAAAGCAGGTTTATGGATATTCATGTTGAGATAACAGCTTCTTACTTAACTCACAATAATTTCTGCAAGATAGGAATAAGACAGAAATATATTCGACAAGTTGAAATCCGCTGTCCGAAAACGTACACCTCCTGTCTTGAATCAAAACAGATTTGAGCGTATGGAAAACTTGAATCTGACCTTGTATGGTGCTGTTTTACTGCTTTTTACAGAGTTTGGCACGATACATGTTTAACCTATGGCATAACCTAAAAAAAACATAAAAAATGAAAACACAAATGAACACCAGCAACATGAAAAAAATGACAACCACATTTTTTGCATGTCTTCTGATCTCCTTCGGCGCTTTTGCCAGTAAGCCACAGAGTGAGATGAACAATGCACTGTCCGGAGTTGAAACACTGATGAATCTCACCATGCAGTCGATCCGCTATACCGCTCCGGTAACAACCGAGCAGGAAAGTGTATGTACTGAAACGGAAAGGATTGAAGTACTTGCAAACCAATTAAAAGCTTCATTGAAATACAATGCTGCAACCTTTGAAGAAGCTGCTGAAGTAGCTGAAGCAATAGAAAGAATTGAAATACTGGCTGATGTGACAGGTGAATCCATCCGCTACCAGGCACCGGCTGTTGATGAAAGTGAAGCTGTTGAACCAGTATTGGAAAGAATTGACCTGCTGACAGCATCCCTGGAATCTTCCTTAAAATACAAAGCCCCTGAAACCAATGATTTCACAGGGGCTCAAACCGAAAGTGAAACAGCATGGATATTGGCAGACCAAACCAATTAAATCATGAACTATGAATACCACTAAAATCAGGGCCAATTATTGACCTGCTGTTTGCGAAATGCACAGCAGGTTTTTTATTTGTATTAACCCCTGATTTCTTTTACAAATTTCAGAATGTCGCTATCCAAATCCTTCGATTCCGCCAGCATTTTTACAAATGCACTGCCAATTATGGTCCCGCTGGCATATTGGCATACGGTGGCAAAGCTCTCGTGGGTGGATATGCCAAAACCTACCAGCGACGGGTTGCTGAGCTTCATATCCCGGATCCTTTCAAAATAGGCAATCTGTTCCTGCGAAAAGCCTGTTTTCATACCCGTTGTTGATGATGACGAAACCATATACACAAATCCATTACTGGCCTCATTAATAATTCGGATGCGCTCAGCACTGGTTTGGGGCGAAATCAGGAAGATGTTGCGCAGCCCGTGTTTTTCAAAAATCTGACGGTATTCCTCCTGGTATACATCCAACGGCAGATCGGGCAGTATGATCCCATCAATGCCTGCCTCAGCGCAATCGTCACAAAATTTTTCCATACCATACTGCAACACCGGGTTGAGATATCCCATCAGTAGAAGCGGAATATCTGTTGTTTTCCGGATATCCTTCAACTGACTGAACAGCAATTTCAGACTCATGCCATTTTTCAACGCCACACTGCTGCTGCATTGAATAACCGGACCATCGGCCATCGGATCCGAAAAAGGCATCCCGATCTCAATCATGTCAGCCCCGGCATCGGACAGTGCTTTGATTACAGGCACTGTTGAATTCAGTGTAGGATGACCGGCCGTAAAATAAATAGATAATATGTTGGATTTTTCTTTAAAAAGTCGGTTAATGCGATTCATAGGTTTACTTTTTTATAGCAATTGATGATCATTCATGTATTTCATATAGGCGGCCATGTCCT
>CAYVBH010000289.1:0-5325 GCA_964449015.1 uncultured Bacteroidales bacterium | reverse complement strand
TGATCCTGTTCATAAAAAATGCAGCTGCCAGTGTAAACAGGGTGCCTCCAAACAACCCCTCCCATGATTTCTTTGGCGATATACGCGGAAATAATTTGTGCTCCCCCAAGGTTGAACCTGTTACATAGGCCCCTGTATCGTTAATCCAAACTAGGGTAAGAATACCCAACACAATCCTGTGTGTGTAGGCATTTGAGTTGATGGCAGGAAATGCAAGATATATCATGATACACAAAGGAGCAATGACATACACCAATCCCATGAAAACCCTGGACACATCGTCAGACACGCTGACTGCCGGATGATATAATGCATAGATTAATAACAATACGGGAAAAATCGCCACTAGAGCAAGATACCTGTATTCAAGAAGACCTGAAACAGTCAGAAAAACTACAGCGTAAATGAAAGCCCCGGCAATAAGGCCTGGTAATGTCAGTTTTTTGTGGATGACTCCGGCAAGATCATAAAACTCGGAAAGGGCAAGTATGCCGGTTGAGACAAAGACCATTCCAAAAGCATATTTACCCAAAAACAGGGAGCCTATCAGGATAATCAGGTAAATAATGCCTGATATGGTTCTTTGAAATAAGTTTTTCAAGCTTCTAAATCTTTAAGCAGGTGCTTTGCTTTAAGTAACATATCCTGTTTGACGTACACTTCAATATCACCTACAAGCAATACTGAATCTGTCTTATTCACAATATAGGAATCAATACCTGCATCGCCAAGTAAATTCATGGCTATTTCAGCAAGATACTGCCTGTCAGCTGTAAATGCCACCACCCATTCATTCTGTGGTGTTTTCATCCGCTCCGGCCTTTACCTCATCTTTCTTTTCTTTTTCTTCAGGAACTTCGGTCTTAAATTTACGTTTTCCGAAGATTTTTTCGAGGTCTTCCGTGAAGATAACTTCTTTTTCAAGAAGCTGTTCGGCAAGCTGAACAAGTCCTTCTTTTTGCTGGTTGAGAATATTCAGGGCTTCGGCATACTGCAAATCCACAATTCCTTTTGCTTCCTCATCAATCAGTTCGGCAGTTTTATCGCTATACGGGCGCTGAAAGAAATAATCATTCTGTCCTGAAGAATCATAGAAACTTAGGTTACCGATTTTATCGCTGAGTCCGAAATAGGTGACCATGGCATAGGCCTGCTTGGTCACTCTTTCCAGATCGTTCAGGGCGCCCGTGGATACCTTTCCAAAGATGATCTGTTCGGCAGCCCTGCCTCCCAGGGTGGCTGTCATCTCTTGTAATAGCTGATCGCGTGTGGTAATCTGCCTTTCCTCGGGAAGGTACCAAGCGGCGCCCAAAGATTTTCCGCGCGGAATAATTGTTACCTTAACAAGCGGACTGGCGTGTTCAAGCATCCAGCTCACAGTAGCATGGCCTGCCTCATGGTAGGCAATGGTCTTTTTCTCATCCTGGCTGATGATCTTGTTCTTCTTTTCCAACCCGCCGACAATACGGTCAACTGCATCCAGGAAATCCTGTTTCTGAACTGACTTCTTGTTCTTGCGGGCAGCTATCAGGGCTGCTTCGTTGCACACATTGGCAATATCGGCACCTGAAAAGCCGGGGGTCTGCCGTGAAAGAAAATCCACATCCAGGTCTTTATCGGTTTTCAGAGGGCGCAGGTGCACCTTGAAAATTTCTTTTCGCTCGTTGAGATCCGGCAATTCCACATAAATCTGCCTATCAAACCGTCCGGCGCGTAACAGTGCTTTATCCAGGATGTCAGCTCTGTTGGTGGCCGCCAATATAATTACCCCGGCATTGGAGGCAAAGCCGTCCATCTCGGTAAGAAGCTGATTCAGCGTATTCTCACGTTCGTCGTTGGCTCCCATGTTTGGATTTCTGCCACGCGCGCGGCCAATAGCATCGATCTCGTCAATGAACACAATGCAGGGTGCTTTTTCTTTTGCCTGTTTGAAAAGGTCGCGTACGCGTGATGCACCTACACCAACAAACATTTCGACAAAATCAGAACCCGAAAGAGAGAAGAACGGTACATGTGCTTCTCCGGCTACTGCTTTGGCAAGCAAGGTTTTACCCGTTCCCGGAGGGCCCACCAGCAAGGCTCCTTTGGGAATTTTACCGCCCAGATCGGTATACTTTTTCGGTTTCTTTAGAAAATCAACAATTTCCTTTACTTCCATTTTGGCTTCTTCAAGACCTGCCACGTCTTTGAAATCGAGCCGGATGTTCTCATCCTTGTCAAATATCCTGGCCTTAGACTTTCCTACATTGAAAATATTGGTACCGCCGGATCCTCCGCTTCCTCCGCTCATTCTCCTGAATATAACCAGGTAAAAAATAACCAGAATAACCAGGGGCAACAATAGATACATGGAATCACCGAAGGTGCGCTTCCTGACATATTCGGGATATACCCTTTCGGCTTCAGGTATATCGGCTTGTGCCTCTTCAAGATTCTTTGAAAAATTGTCGTTTGAAGCGATGGTCATTGTATAATGCGGCCCCACCTTGGAGAAGGTATTGAGCCTTTTACTTAGATTCTTCTGATGCTTGGGTTGTTCAAGCATCTCTTCTTTTACATAAATCTCAACATACTGTTCATTAACTACCTTAATTTCTTTTATTTCCTTTTTCAACAACAGCTCATTCCTGAAAAATTTCCAGTCAATCGGAACCGGTCCCTGCCCCGAGTCAAAGAAATAAATGAGCAGTATGGCAGCTGCAATGAGAATGTATATCCAAAGTGCATTGAATTTGGGCTTTTTGTTCCCAAGCAGGTTGCCCGGCGTCTTCGACCCGTTGTTTTCCTTATCTCCTTCAGGTTTCTGTTTTGATTCGTTATTTTCTTCCATGCTGTTCTTTTTCCTTGTTATTCATCCCGGATCATGGAGATATCGGCATCGCCCCACAAATCCTCGAGTCGGTAATATTCCCTGGCTTCTTTCTGAAAGATATGTACCACTATATTGCCATAATCCAGCAAAATCCATTGTGCATTCTCAAGTCCTTCCCTGTGACTGACTTTCAATTTCAGCTTCTCCTCAACTTTGTCTTCAACAGAATCTGCCAATGCCCTCACTTGAGTTCCTGAATCGCCATGACAAATGATAAAATGGTCACAAGCGGCGTAATCCAGTTTTCTCAAATCTACATTAACAACCTCTTTACCCTTCTTTTCAAGTAATCCTTCAATGATATTAGCTAACAATTCGTAATTTCCCAAGCCGGATCAGTTTTAATTCAGTCTACAAAAATAATGAATTTATCCTTTAGGCTATAGCTTCAAGAATGCACTATTTTTGGCCATATTTCAATATTATTCAGAATTTATATATATTACAATTACAATACCAAAAAATAGCCTGATCTGATCATCAGCCACAAATTCGTTGCTCATGGAAAAATCAATCATTGGGAAACCATTGCTGAAACTCGATTCGGTGGACTCCACCAACAATTATGCAGCGGTTCTCCTAGCCAAAGGAACTGCCATTGACGGCACTGTAATTTTGTCAGCTTATCAGACCAGCGGCAAGGGTCAGGGTTCCAATGCCTGGATCAGTGGAGCCGGCAAAAACCTCCTGTTCAGTATCATCCTTCACCCGCGATTGCTGCCGGCTGAAAAGCAATTCTTTCTGTCTATGAGCATTTCATGGGGAATTGCCGGCTTCGTGGAGACTCTTGTCAGGCAGGTACAAATCAAATGGCCCAATGACATCCTGATTAATGACAAAAAGGTCGCGGGAATTCTGATAGAGAATACAGTTTCCGGAATGAGCCTGAACTCTTCGGTTGTTGGCATAGGATTGAACGTGAACCAGGAAGTATTTCCCGAAGGCATCATCAACGCCACATCGCTTAAACTTGAATCAGATCGTGAATTCGACCTCAACCACACGCTGCAAGGCCTTATCGGATGTCTGAACTCCAGTCTCAACAGCTTGTATGAAGAGCAATTTGGCGTTGTAAAAGTCAATTACCTGAACCGGCTCTGGATGTTGAACAAATGGGCTGTATATAGTGATGCCTCCGGCAAATTCGAAGGCCGCATATCTGATGTCACTGATTCGGGAGAACTGATGGTTTTACACCGCAACGGGAAAATCAAAAATTACGGCTTTCAAGAGATTGCTTTTAACAACATGCTGTAAAATCTGCCTGGTGCCGTTTTCTGATTTCATTTATTGAAATCAATAGTTCCGATTTTTTCGGTTATCAGATCGAGAAAATGTTGCAGCGGTGACCTGGCCATCATTTCAAGAAACATATTCAGGTTGGCATCGAGCGCAATATCAACCTCGGAAGCATTTTCATTTATTGCCGCAATACGGACATGAAATGTAAAATCAGCGGCACTGTCGTCGGTGGCTTTAATCACCATCCGGTCGCACGGCTGTTTTTCGCTTATTTTAAGGCCTACGTTTCCCAATCCGCTTATACTGAATCGTACCGTATCATCAGTAAACACAACTTGTTGCATCATGTCGGAAGCCATCAGATTACTGAAGTTTCTGAAATCAGTCAGAAAATTATACACAACTTCCTGGCTGCCGTTTGCCTTTCCTTTATTGCTGTTAAGTGTAAGCATGTATTTTGAAATTAATAATGTAAGCGATCATACTCCCGTCCATGTTTCGGGCGATTGTCTCCATTCCCTTAAAGTTTCCAGGTTACCCTCAGAAATATACCTGGTTTCAAGTGCGAGATCTACTAAAACCTCATAATTACTGAGCGTAACAAGACTGCATCCGGATTCCCTAAAACTCGCTTCTGCTTTGGGAAATCCATAGGTAAAAATAGCAACCATGCCCAGCACCTCACAGCCATACTGCCTCAGTGCATGAACAGCTTTCAAGCTGCTTCCGCCGGTAGATATCAGGTCTTCAATAACAACAACTCGCTGTCCTTTCTGGGGATCACCTTCAATAAGATTTTCCAGCCCATGGCCTTTGGCCTCCGACCTTACATACATAAAGGGAAGATCGAGCACATCAGCTACCAGTGCACCCTGAGCAATAGCACCAGTTGCAACTCCGGCAATAGCCTCTGTTGATAAAAATTTTTCTTTTATAAGTTCTGCAAAGCTATATTTGATAGCTTTTCTGATTTTGGGGTATGCTAAGGTTTTGCGGTTGTCGCAATAAATGGGCGACTTCCATCCTGATGCCCATTGAAAAGGTTTATCAGGACTTAATTTGATGGCATGACATTCAAGCAGGAGGCTTGCAATTGTTTTTTCGGATTTTTTCATGGAGTAAATGTACAAAGTTTTTTTCAACGAGAGGATTGTGCTGTTGACTGATGATTTCATCAGGAACTTTCAGGCAAAGTACGGACTTTTCTACAA
>CAYVBH010000288.1:0-5352 GCA_964449015.1 uncultured Bacteroidales bacterium | reverse complement strand
TCGACTATGAAGGGTTGTATATTGTTCTGGTCATTGCCATCATGATGTTCAGTTTTGCAGCAACTGATTTCGTTGGTGGAAACGGCTTTTTGGCAGTATATCTTTGTGCTATATACCTGGGAAACCAGGATCTGATCCATAAGAAGAAAATTCTAAAATCATTCGACAGCTTTGCCTGGCTGATGCAGATTATACTTTTTCTTACTTTGGGACTCCTTGTATTTCCGAGTCATGTAGTCCCTTACATAGGTGTAGGACTTGCTATTTCTGCGTTTCTGATTCTGGTTGCCCGTCCGGTCAGCGTTTTTATCAGTCTGTTTTTTTTCAGGGTTCAGAATCGAAACCGCTGGTTCATTTCATGGGTTGGTTTGCGGGGAGCTGTTCCCATAGTATTTGCCACTTATCCTTTGCTTGCCGGAGCAGATAAGGCCAGTATGATTTTTAATATTGTTTTTTTTGTATCGCTTACCTCAGTGCTCATTCAAGGTACTACACTGCCATTGGTTGCCAAGTGGCTTCATCTTGCCCTGCCGGTAAAAGCCAGGCAACGCACCGCCACTGATATCGAGCGCAACGACAGCATCAAATCGCTTCTTACCGAAATTATCGTGCCTGTTGACTCAAAAGCCATCGGTCAAAAGATCGTTGAAATGGGTATCCCGAAAACTGCAGTTATTTCGTTTATTCAACGTAACGGAAAGTATATAACCCCAAACGGTTCAACCCAAATTGAATCCAGTGACAAACTCTTTGTTATTTCAGAAAGTACGGAAGATATAAGTAGAATTTACGAATGCTTCGAAAGTAGAAAAGCAGCCATCCCCTGATCTTATAGACTTTAGTCGATTTTTTTATGGCGTTACCGGGAAATCATAAAAAAAGACAAATTAGTTAATTCCATTTTTACTATTTTTCGTACTCAAATTTTTTGTGAATATCCAAAATCCCAAACTGATAAGCATAATCAAATACCAAATATCTATGAATACAAGTTCAATTCGATTCTTTTGCCGGTTCACCCTGTTACTGGCTGCTTTATTTTTTACAATTCCGGTTGGCCGGTCACAGGACAGGCTTGGTCTTCCCATACCTGTTGATACACAGGTAAAGACCGGAAAGCTGGAAAACGGACTTACTTATTATATCCGGAAAAACAGCAAGCCTGAAAAGCGTGTTGAAATGAGGCTGATGGTTAAGGCCGGTTCGGTGCTGGAAGAAGATGATCAGCAAGGTCTTGCTCATTTTGTAGAGCATATGGCTTTCAACGGCACCAAAAACTTCGCTAAGAACGACCTGGTTCATTATATGCAGTCGGTCGGAGTTCAGTTTGGACCTGAGGTCAATGCTGAAACCGGAATCGACCATACTTTATACATGCTGACGTTGCCAACTGACTCAACACATATTGTTGAAAAAGGTTTTCAAATTATGGAAGACTGGGCACACAGCATCACCTTTGACGGAACTGAGATTGATAAGGAAAGAGGCATTATTGTTGAAGAATGGCGCATGAACCAGGGTCTGAACCTGAGGCTCATCAACAAACTTTATCCTGCCCTTTTTGAGGGCTCACAATACGGTGTCCGGATTCCCCTGGGAAAAAAGGAAGTTATTGAAGGGGCTCCTCATGAAAGAATCAAACAGTTTTATACCGATTGGTACCGGCCCGATCTGATGGCCTTCGTTGTGGTAGGGGATATTGATCCCGATGCTGTTGAGAAGAGCATTAAGGCACATTTTGGTTCAATAAAGAATCCGGAAAATTCCAGGCCAAGGAAAAATTACCCGGTACCCGGGCATGCCGGAACCCGTCCTATGGTAATGGCCGATAAGGAAATGCCTTTGCTGCAGTTGATGATGTTTTGTAAGATAGATCCGGAAAAGGAGATTCTTCAGAAGGATTACCGGAGATCGCTGGTATATTCTCTTGTTTCGGGTATGCTCACGCAACGGTTTAATGAGTTGAAAGATAAGCCCGATCCGGCCCTGTTGGGTGCCCAGGTGCAATTTCAGCCAATCGTTCCGGAGATGGATATTTTCCAGATTGTCGCGGTGGCACCCGAAACCGGAACCGAAAGAGCTGTTCACACCATGATTGTGGAAAGTGAAAGAGCAGTTCGTCATGGCTTTACAGCCGGTGAGTTAACCCGTCAGAAAAAGGAAGTTTTAATAGCTTATGAGAATGCTTATAATGAGCGTGATAAGACAAATTCGGTAAGTTATGCCTCCGAATACCTGAGAAATTTTCTAAACGATGAACCCATACCCGGAATTGAGTTCGAATATGAATTTACAAAGGAGTATATTGAAGGAATCACACTTGAAGAAGTGAACCAGGCGCTGGTTAAACTGCTCCCGGCAAACAACAGGATGATGGTTGTTCTGGCTCCGGAAAAGGAAGGCTTGCAGTTGCCTGCAGATGAACAGGTGTTGAGTTATGTGGATCTGGCTATGAAATCGGAAATAACGCCTTATGTTGACAAGGTATCAGGTAGTCAGCTGTTGGCTGAAAAACCTGTGAAGGGAAGGATTCTTTTGGCCAAAAAGAATGAAACACTGGGCACTGTTGAGATGAAGCTTTCCAACGGCGCAAGAGTAGTATTGAAACCAACCGACTTCAAGAATGACCAGGTGTTGTTCAGCGCATACAGCCCCGGAGGCTATTCAGTTTATGAAACAGTGGATCATCAGGCAGCAACCATTTCAGACGGCATTGTATCTGAAAGCGGTGTGGCTGATTATTCCACTTCCGACATCAGCAAGTTGCTGGCAGGTAAAAACGTATCGGTTGGTCCCTATATCGATGCATACTACGAAGGCCTTTCGGGTTCATCCACTCCGAAGGATATGGAAAGCATGTTCCAGCTGGCTTATTTGTATTTCACCAATCCCCGCAAAGACAGTGCTTTGTTCAAATCGATCATGGATCTTGAGAAGGGATATGTTAAAAATGCACTCACCAGTCCCGAAACCTATTTCTCCGACCAGTTTGTCAGGGCCAGGACGCAAAATCATCCCCGGGCTGATGTAATACCGACAGAAAAAGAACTGGATCAGGTGAAACTCGGCAGGATTTATGAAATATACAAGGACCGCTTTGCCGATGCATCTGATTTTACATTTTTTATTGTGGGAGCGATAAAAATTGACAGCATCCGGCCGTTTATTGAACAGTACCTGGCCAGTTTACCGTCTACACGGCGCCAGGAAAGCTGGAAGGATATGGGTATCCGGCCGCCGGCAGAGAAGTTGGACAAGGCAGTTTACAAGGGTAATGACCCCAAAAGCAGGGTGGGTATCTATTTTGAAACCAATCAACCCTGGGATCTGCGGGAAGATCACGCATTGGAGTCACTGGGACAATTACTGGGAATCCGTTATATCGATGTGATCAGGGAAGAGCTGAGCGGGGCATATCATGTGGGAGCTTCCGCTGATTTGGGAAGAATACCCTATTCCAGGGCAATTCTGAATGTGATGATACCTTGTTCTCCTGATAATACAGATAAACTTACTCAGGTTGCCATTGATGAAATTGCAGCCATTCAAAAGAACGGTGTAAAACCCGAAGATCTTGTCAAGGTAAAAGAAGCTCAGCGGCGTGATCTCGAAAGGAATATGAAGGAGAACGGTTTCTGGATCGGCGAACTGGCCAATGGCTATCGGAATGATGATCCGACTTTGATAACACGGTATTCCGAATGGATTAATAATCTGACCTCGGAGGAAATTCAGGCTGCAGCAAACAAATTTGACTTGACGAAATATGTGCGCGTGGTGCTGTACCCGGAGAAGAATTAATTCATGAAGGTTATGATAAAGCATACCCTTCAAGGGTTTTCAACCGCTTGAAGGGTATGCTATTTACAAACCGAAACCCGCCTGGTTGGCGAGCCGGCCGAGTAACCAAACCTCCATTTCATAACTTATTTTCGTAATAAACAATTTTATTGTAAGTTTGTTATAAGTATATTGTTAAGCATTAAATCTTACTGAAGTGGATAAACGAACTTTCCTTAAATCAGTATTCCTTGGAACTGCGGGTGTGATAGCAACAGGCTTTGGCTCAAAGCTTTTCGCAAAGAGCAGAAAAAAGTGGGATGGTATCTTCAGGTTACCTGATCTGCCTTATTCCTATGACGCATTAGAACCTTTTATTGACGGTGAAACCATGAAGCTGCATCATACCAAACACCATGCAGCTTATACCGATAAGTTTAACCTGGCTGTTGCCGAAGCCGGTCTTACCGGCAAATCTGCCATGGCTATCCTGAAAGATGTTTCCGGACATTCTGATGCCATAAGAAATAATGGTGGGGGATACATCAACCACCGGCTTTTCTGGAGAATGCTGACCCCGGTGACCGGGCGCAAGCCTTCGCTAGAATTATCAAAGGCGATCGAACGTGATTTCGGATCCTATGAACAATTCAGGGAAAGCTTCAATGCAGCCTCCAAATCGGTATTTGGTTCCGGCTGGGCATGGCTTATCTTAGATGAGAGCAAAAATCTGAAGGTGACTGCAACCCTGAATCAGGATAATCCCATGATGGATATAGCAAGGGACAAAGGAATGCCGATCCTCTGCCTCGACTTATGGGAACATGCCTATTACATGAAGAATCAGAACCGCAGGGTGGATTACATTGATGCTTTTTGGAATGTGGTTGACTGGGATTATGTTTCCAAACGATACGAAAACATCATCAACCCAAGAAAAGCAAAGGTTTAATCCTAATTGGTTTCTTTAACCAGCAACTGATCGACTATTCTGTCGATTCTTTTCACGGTTTTGCGCATTCCTGAAATGATAACCGGATTATCCCGGTGTGATACCACGATTTCATCCTCATACAATTGCATAAAACGGGCAAATTTCGATTTTCTCCTGTAAACAACCCTATCCTCGGTCTCTTTTGCTTTAACAAAATTGAGCATTTCAAAAGTTTTATCAAAGACTTCCCGGTTATGCAAATAGGTGCCGTTCAGGTGGCGTTGAATCTTTGTGAATCCAATCAAAGGGTAAACAAGCGTATATACCACGAAAAATAACCAGATTGGTTGGAGTTGCGAATCCTTCAGCCTTTCGGCAAGGGTTGTTGGTTCCTTTCCTGAGATAGCAGGTAAAACATAAATGAAGATGGCCATAATAGCAACCACATACAGCAGAAATTTAACCAGGCGGCGGAGATAATTCATCATAATTTTTGATTTTGCGGATGCTAATGTAATTCATCAGCGTCTATTGTGCAAGTACATTATTCTTTAGTGTAATGTACTGCCACTACTTGTCATACTTCGACAGGCCTGCCGGCAGGCTCAGTATGACACACCCCGTCACACTGAGCCTGT
>CAYVBH010000287.1:0-5352 GCA_964449015.1 uncultured Bacteroidales bacterium | reverse complement strand
GGCTGATTCACCATTTTGGGCATACCGGTGGTGCCCGATGTAAAATACAACAGCATCGGATCGGTATTCGTATTGGCCAGGTCTCCGGAAGGCCTTGAAAATACTGCACCGGCTTTTTCAATAGCAGAATCAAAGTGAATACACCCTTCATGATGGATTTCCAGGAATGCTATTTTTTTCAATGAAGGAGATTGTTTCCGGGAATTGACAATACGTTCAACCACATCCTGCTCGCCTACGCTGACAATCATTTTGATCTCAGCGGCATTATTGCGATAGATAATATCTTTCTCGGTAAGTAAATGGGTAGCAGGTATAGTCACCGCGCCGATCTTATGCAGGCCGAGAATACAAAACCAGAACTCGTATCTTCTTTTCAGGATGAGCATGACCTTATCGCCCTTGCGGATTCCTTCAGAAAGAAAGAAGTTGGCAGCCCGGTTGCTGTAGGCACTTATGTCGGCAAAGGTGAATAAGCGTTCATCACCTTTGTCGTTGCACCAAGCCATAGCAACTTTATCAGGTGTTTGCCGGGCAATCTCATCCACTACATCGAATGCAAAATTGAAGTTATCGGGAACGTCAACCCTGAAATTTTCACAGAAATCTTCGTAAGAGCTGAAACTTGTTCTTTTTACAAATTGGTTAAGGATCATAATAGAGGGCTAATTTGAGAGATGATTTGAGAGACAAAGAAGCTTACATAATCAGGGCCAGTAATCGGACCGGCTTTCCGTTAAGTGCTTTCATGGCATGTTTATGGGATGAGTCGAAATAAATAGAATCTCCCTGGTGCAATTCAAGAGCATGGTCTTCAAAATAAATTTCCATATCACCTTCGAGAATATAGTTGAATTCCTGTCCCGGATGTGCATTGAATACCGGTTTTGAATCGCCGGGCGTAGGATTTACTGTCACCAGGAATGGCTCGGCCTTTTTGTGTATGAAGTTATAAGCCAGGCTTTCGTATGCATATTGCTTCATCCGTTCAACAAAGGCACCATGACCCTTTCTCACCACACAGTATTGATGAAGCCGCGGATTTTCGCCGGTTAACAAAGCCGAAAACTCTACATTCAGCTTTTGAGATATTTTGATCAGAAGCGCCACAGAGATATCCGTTTTTCCGCTCTCAAGCGCCTGGTAATCCGATACGGTCATTCCCAGAAATGATGCCAGGCTTTCCATGGAAATACCGCTGATATCCCTGAGTGCCCGGACTCGTTGCGCAATCTGTTTTATTTCTTCGTTCATAATAAATGATTTACCAGGTAAATGGTTTCATGTATGTTAATTCAGGACAAATGTAAAAAAAACCGTGAGATTAAGTTGCCTGATGTTCCGCGGCGTCCAATCCCATGATGATCTCTTTAATAAAGGATTCCTTGTCGCTCCTGATTTTTCGGGCAATAGCATGGTTGCGCTCCGAAACCTCAAGGTATTTGTTACTCCACAGTAACATCTCAAGCAATACAGGGAGCAGGTCTTTTCCCTTTTGTGTAAGCCGGTAAAGGTATTTTGATTTGTTTTCGGGGTGCATGTGTTTCGTGATGATGCCTTCTTTTTCAAGAAGGGCAAGCCTGTCGGCCAGAATGTTAGTGGCAATTTTTTCATTGGAGTTGAGAAAATCGCCATAAGTGTTCTTTTTGGAGAACAGCATATCCCGGATGATGAGCAGCGACCATTTGTCGCCGATAAGATCCAGCGTAGAGCTGATGCCACATAGGGATCGTTTCTTGACATTTTTCATAAAATAAAATTACAAAAACTACTTGCGAATTGCAACTAGTTTTCTATATTTGTACTTGCATTTTGCAAGTAATTTCTATCAATCCATGCCCACACCCATTCCACTGGATTTCAAATTGTCAAATCTTCAAATTATCAAATCATCAAATTAAAAAGTATGAACAAGCCAAAAACTATTTCCGAAGGGGTCAATTACAAAGCCATTGACCTGGGTAATTTCAGTGAACTGAGTCAGTATGCCTACAACCATCCGGTGCGGCAGGTTACCATTGAGGGCAAGGTGTTCACCGGGGAATTGCTGCAATCTTCAGGTGCTGAAATTTCCTTTATGATTGTTCCACCACACACTGGCTTGCCCTTTCTGCATGCCCACCGCAAACACGAAGAAATTTATGTGATCATCAGGGGTTCGGGACAGTTTCAGGTCGATAACGATGTTTTTGATATTCATGAGGGCAGCATGATCCGGGTGAACCCATCCGGGATCCGCGTATACCGGAACAATTCAGAAAAGCCCATGGTGTTTATGTGCATCCAAACCATGGCCGGTTCACTCGATTGTTATGTGGGCAGTGATGGTATCAAATCTGAAGGTGCTCCGGAGTGGGAGAAATAAAATACATCTACCAATTACTTTTTCAGAATTAAAATAAAGGAATGAATGTCATTTCTATGGATCGAGCACCTGCTATTAGTTATATTTATTGATCTTTAAACCCCACAGGTATATGGGAATAAAAATTGCATAGATTACTAATATCATTATTTGATTCGTAATAAAGTCTTTGAATATGATCGATTCATCTGTATGGATGCTTCCTAAGGTGCGATAAGTTCCAAAAAAATTAATCAGGGTATGGATTGTAATAACTATGATGAGATTATTGGTTTTAAGGAATATGTATTGCAGTATTAGTCCAATAATGAAGGCAATTTCAATTTGATAGATGAAAGAGTATAAATCGGAGCCAAAGAACAAATTTGAAATATGCAAAAGCGCAAAAATTAAAGACACAAAAAATATTGAAGGAGTATACCGTTTGAACTTTTCCAGGAAGTAGACAAAAATAAGATACCTGGAAAAAAACTCTTCTAAGGTCCCGACACTAATGCATCTGAATAAATGCATAAGGTGCTTTTGGGTTAGTTGTATATGCTCGTTTTCAATGAAAAGAAAACTTACCCCCAATAATAAGATACTGATAATAAACCATTTTCTGCTTTTTAAAATACGATAATCAAAAGTGTTTTTATTTTTGTAATACCAGTAATAAATTATAAACCCCAAAAGAAGTAAGCGGGATATAATATGGAAAATATCAGCATTTGCTTCGTCAACATACATTATGATAAATCGAAAGAATAGATTTAATAAAAAAACCCAGGTAATTAATTTATACATTCCTAAACCATGTTATAAAATTCAATGCAATGCAATCAGAATTAAGACAAGTCTTACTTCTGATTGCTTTAATATTGCAATATAACTGAAAAACTGCTGTGTAAGATTAAGAAAAAATCCTATAATTTCAACTATCAAGTGACTTAAGGTACCAACGGAGGTCAGGTTTTGGTAAATGAAAAATACAATGTATCTTTCTATTCAGAATGGGATTTTTCGACAAGAAGAACTGAAATAATATGTCTTCAGACAAAGGTTTACACAACATGTCGCTTGAAAAACTAGGGCAATTGTTTCCTATTATAATCAGCGAGCCATCGGAATGCTGGGCCGATTTATATAAAGCCGAGAGTCAATTAATAATTGATTCTTTTTCCGAATCGGACATTGAAAGAATTGACCATATCGGAAGTACTGCTGTTCCGAATTTAAAGGCCAAACCAACCATTGATATCCTGTTGCAGGTTACCGAACACGCAGATCCTCAAAAAATAATTGAGACATTTCTATATCTTGGTTATCATTATACCGAACAACCCGATAATCCGCCACCCCACATGATGTTTGTACAAGGTTATACCACAACCGGATTTCAGGGTCAGGCCTATCATGTGCATGTAAGATACAAGGGAGACTGGAACGAAATATATTTCAGGGATTATTTAATAAAACACAAAGAGATCGCTAAGGAATACGAAAAACTAAAACTGCAATTAGCAGCCAGGTTTAAAAATGACAGAGAAGCTTATACACAGGCCAAGACTACTTTTATCGAAAAAGTAAATATATTAGCGCGAAAGTTAATTGTCAGCTGAACGGCCCAATGAACAAGGAATAATCTCAATTAGATATGAACAAATACTTCCAATCATTAAAGCTAAAAGATTACACTACCTTATCGGGACTCATTATCATTGGATTCGGATGGCTTTTGATTGACCAGATGCTGTTATCAGAATCATATCAAAGGTTTATTGCCTTCTTCATCCTGATCTTTGCCTTGTATTATTTACAATTCTCAATCAACAAGCCTGACCGTGTTTTTCGCTATGCCAATTCCATTGTACTGATAACACTTTCTTTTATTGTGCTGGTAAGTCTGGTTATGCATGTAATCATCAATAACGATTTTTCCCTGAAATCCGTATTGGTCTGGATCATATCGGGATCATTACCTTATGTTGTAGGATTCATCTATCAAAAGACAAAAAAATAACATGCTGTTCTTCCCAAACGCCAAGATCAATATCGGACTGAACATCATCTGCAAGCGACCGGATGGGTATCATGATATCGAAACTATTTTTTGTCCCATTGCATTGAGCGATGTGCTTGAGTTCGTTGTTTCACCTGAAGCCCCCGCAGGAAATGTGATTTTCACTACTACAGGAATTCCTGTTGACGGGAGCCCGGAAAGCAATCTATGTGTGAAAGCATATCATTTGCTGGCGCAGGAATTCAAACTTCCTGCCCTTCAGGTGCATCTTCATAAAATCATTCCCATGGGGGCGGGTTTGGGAGGAGGATCGTCTGACGGCGCTTTTATGCTGAAAATGCTCAACGAAAATTTTCAACTGGGATTAGGCGAGGATCAGCTTTGCAATTATGCTTCACAACTGGGAAGCGATTGCGCTTTCTTTATCAAAAACAGGCCGTTATTTGGATTTGAAAGGGGCAATCGGTTCCGGGAGTTGTCCGTATTTCCGGAATACATGCATATTGTGCTGGTAAACCCCGGCATTCACGTTGGCACGGCCGAAGCATACTCAGGGGTTACTCCGGCAAGACCAGCCGAATCAGTTGAAGAACTGGTTCAGTTGCCTGTTGAAACATGGAAAGACCGCATGGTAAATGATTTCGAAAAAAGCGTGTTCCGGAAACATCCTGCGATCGGGGCTATTAAGGAAAAGTTATATGAAACCGGAGCGGTTTATGCATCCATGACCGGCAGCGGATCAACAGTGTATGGGCTGTATAAGGAAACAGCCCCCGATTTGGAGGCTGTTTTCCCTGAATGCTTTGTATGGAAAGGCAGGTTGCTTACTCAAAAACAAGCATCAACGAACCTTTAGGCAACCGTTCACCTATTTTCGCATGAACCGACCTGATCCTGGCATCAAACGGTGCATAGATGGTATTCATCATTTTCATGGCTTCGAGCACAATCAAAGGTTGTTTGGCCTTAACCACATCACCATCCT
>CAYVBH010000286.1:0-5364 GCA_964449015.1 uncultured Bacteroidales bacterium | reverse complement strand
TATTTCAAGAAAATGCCCGTGAAATACGAAGGCGAAATAACCTTGTATGTCGTTAGAAGCATCAAATCTGATTTCTCACTGCAGGGAAAAGGTATCATTCCCAACAAGAAATTCAGCATCCGTTTCAATCTGATTCAGTTTACCGATCTGCAGGAAATCATCCTGGATAAGCTGGAAAAAGAGTTGCCTCAAAGTCTTTATTACCACAATGTCAAACATACCGTGGATGTGGTTACCCAGGTTGAGCTGATCGGGATCGGGGAAGGTGTGAATGACGAAGAGCTGTTACTTCTGAAAACTGCTGCTTTATTCCATGATGTCGGTCACTGTGTATCCTATGATAACCATGAATACTTCAGCTGCCTGATTGCAAGGGAAATGCTTCATGATTTTTACTATACCAGCAACCAGATAGAACAAATCTGCGAACTGATTATGGCCACCAAACTGCCTCCCAAGCCACAAAACAAGTTACAGCAAATTATGTGCGACGCCGACCTCGACTACCTCGGCAGGAGCGACATGATACCGGTTGCCAACACACTTTTCATGGAGCTGAAAGAACGGTCAAAAATCAAGTCCATGAAAGAGTGGAACAAAACACAAATCAAGTTTATTTCCGGACACCAGTACTTCACAGAAACTGCCAGAAACCTGCGCGAGGTCAATAAGCAGATGCAGATTGAAAGGATCAAAAATCTGATTGTTGACGAGGCGGAATAAACTCATTATTCGGTTGATCCGGTTGATATTTCCCATTCGGATTTTGTAAATTTACATCAGTCCAAAACCGAATGTTATGGAAACCCGTCCGGTTGGAATGCGCCTTACCTATTTTTTACTTGCAATTATTTTGGTTATCTACGGGTTGATCGTGGCCAAGGAATTCCTGTATCCGCTATCCTTCGGAATTTTGCTGGCCTATATGTTGTACCCGATCGTCAATTACCTTGAGAAGAAGGGGATGCCCAGGATCTTTTCCATCCTGCTGCCCCTGCTTGCCGGTATTGCTGTTGTGTTTTTTATGGCGCTCTTTGTGTTGAAAAGAATCAACCTTTTTTTGGATGACCTTCCCTATTTCAGGGACAAGACCATTGAACATATTGAGAGCATGCAGCAATATATTGAGAGTGAATATAATATCTCAGCCGAAAGACTGAAAAATTTCCTGCTTTCCAAAATATTCGAAATTGGCACCCAGTCGGGTAAGCTATTCACCACAACCACAGGAACCATTTTTGTGATTCTCATGCAACCGGTTTACGTTTTTCTTTTCTTGTACTACCGGACCAAGTTTGCCTATTTCTTCCTGAAAATTGCAGGAAAACAAAACAGGCCGATTGCTGTGAATGTGCTTCGTGAGATTTCCACGGTAGTTACCCGTTACATGCTGGGAGTATCTTCCGTGGTGCTCATCCTCTGCTTTTTTAATTCGGCCGGACTACTGATCCTGGGCATGAAATACCCTTTGTTGCTTGGAGTAATATCCGCATTATTCAGTTTTATTCCTTATTTCGGAAACATTATCGGAGGTTCAATACCCTTCATTTTCGCACTGCTCACTGAAGATTCACCGGTGTATGCATTCCGGATCCTGGTTTACGTTTATGTGGTGCATTTTCTTGAAAACAACATACTTTCGCCGAATATTGTTGGCAATCAAATCCGGATCAATCCGTTTGTCATCATACTTGGACTTATAGCCGGGGCCTTGATCTGGGGATTGCCAGGCATGCTGGTTACCATACCTTTCCTTGCCATATTGCACATCATTCTTATGAAAATACCTTCCATGCAACCCTATGCCTTTGTTTTGGGAACAAGGGGAACCCGAAGACATGAGTTAAACCGGGAAAACATGAAACGGTTCTTTCAGACAATCAGGGGAAAAATAAATAAAAAGAAACGACGCACGAATGTTAATCAGTCGGTTTGAATGAAGTTGAACTTGATTTCCAGTATGGATTCGTAATATTCTCCTCTTTCCATAATGTCATCATCTCCCTCTTCATAATACCAGTTGATGGTAAGCTTGTTGCCTTTTTTGGCTATCTCGGCAAGAGCTCTTAAGATATGAAGCAACGCTTTTGAAGATCCACTGTTAAAATACTCCAGTTCAATGTCAATAGTGGTAGATTCGGGTGGATTCTGACAGTAATAATATACCCACTCAAAAAGATCATCATAAAACTTGGAAGCATCTTCAGGAATGGAACGCCCGCTGATCCTCATCCTGCCATCTATGTTAAAGGCAACATCAGGAGTTTTTTTTGTACTTTCAATCAGCAGGTTATCCATAATCACTCAGGCAAACTTATATGAATGTTAAATATAGCCTATACGCCGGTTAAGGCAAATTGTTACCTCATGTATCCAAATATACATCAGGTATAACAAATTTAAAATAATATTTATTATGTAATCAAAGCATATTAAGGAATTTATTACCAGATAACTTTTTATTCGCCGGGTGTTATGGCAATATTATGTAACGTATGCGCAGTGGAAATTATGCGGATTGCATCCTCTTTTCTCCGGGTCGAAATATGTTAAAATTGACAAACAGTTAATATTTTTTGACGAACAACCGAAATTCATCCTTAAAAATGATCCGAACGCACCAAAGGAGTCAGGTGCTGCGAAGAGAACTGGCGGTTGATGTATTTATAATAGCCGGTTATGGCAATCATGGCTGCATTATCTGTTGCATATTGTATTTCAGGAATATAGACATTCCAGTGATGTTGTTTTCCCAACTGTTTCACGGCGTCACGCAGTCCTGAATTGGCAGAAACACCCCCGGCCAGGGCTATTTCTTTTATTCCTGTTCTTTTTGCTGCTTTGAGCAATTTTTGGGTGAGTGAATCGATAATGGCTTTTTGAATGGAGGCACACAAATCATCGGTATGCCTGCCTATAAAATCGGGATCTTCCTTCAGCCTGTCGCGGAGAAAATAGAGAAAAGAGGTTTTTAAACCACTGAAGCTGAAATCGAGATCTTTAATCACGGCTTTTGAAAAAGCAAATCGATCCGGGTTACCCTGTTTGGCATACCTGTCGATCATGGGTCCGCCCGGATAGGGTAATCCCATTACCTTGGCACATTTGTCAAAGGCTTCGCCGGCAGCATCATCAATGGTTTGCCCGATAATTTCCATGGTCAGGTGATCTTTCATGATCACCAGTTGGGTATGACCTCCCGAAACCAGCAGGCAAAGGAATGGAAATGAAGGAACCGGTAACTGATTTTCTTTGCGCGAAAGAAAAACAGATAGGATATGGGCCAGCAGGTGGTTCACATCGATTAATGGCACCTGCAGAGATAAAGCCAGTCCCTTGGAAAAGGATGAACCTACCAGCAATGCCCCCATCAATCCGGGGCCCCTGGTGTAGGCAATGGCACTGATATCCTGCAGCGATTTATTGGCCTCCTTAAGTGCAGCATCCACAACCGGTATGATGTTTTGCTGGTGCGCGCGCGATGCGAGTTCCGGCACTACACCTCCAAAGTCTTTATGAATCTGCTGATTGGCAATTTTATTCGAAAGCATGAAACCATTCTCTATCACCGAAGCAGACGTATCGTCACATGAAGATTCTATCCCCAGAATGGTAATGTTCATTTGGTACCTATAAATTATGAAGGATTAAACTTTTTTTGCAATTTTGGCGTTGTGTATCTATGCGAAGCCGCAAAATTATCAAAAAGTTAGTACAATCAGCAACCATTTTGCTGTTGTTATTGCTTGCCCTTCCGGCAACCGCATATTTATTGCTTCAAAGCAGCCGCATACAGACAAGTGTTGCCGCCCGGGTAATGGAATCGGTATCGGAAAACCTTGGCACCAGGTTCTCCATTAGCCGTATCAATATTACATTTCTATACCGGATCCGGCTTGACGACGTGTACCTTCAGGATCTTTCGGGAGATACAATCATTTATGCCGAAAGCCTTACTGCAGGGATCCGCTATATGAATCCGGCTAACAAAGTAATTTCCATTGGCAGCATTGATCTGGAAAAAGCCCTGGTGAATCTTGCCATTGATTCGGCATACAACCTCAACCTGAATTACTTCCTTGAAAAGCTGCAGGGCGACGGAAAAGGTAAGGAAGGCGGCTGGAAAGTGCAGTTCAATAACCTGAGGCTCCGGGAAAGCCGGTTTAACCTGAGTAACTATTACTACAAACCGGTTGAATACGGGATGAATTATTCGGATATCTGCGTGTATGACCTTGATGCAGACATCAAAAAGTTCACCCCTTCCAAAGATTCCCTGTCTTTCTTTGTAAAGATGCTCAGTCTGAAGGAACAGGGTGGTTTTATACTTGAAAAAATGACCACCTGGTTCAGCCAGGGCAAAACTTTTATGTCTTTCAGAGAACTGGAGATATTAACTCCCCATTCAGATATCGCCGGCGACGAAATCACCATGCGGTTCAGAAACTGGAAAGCGTTTAAAGCTGATTCATTTGAACGTTTGGTCAGGTTTCGCATTAACCTTGACAAGTCGCCTTTCAACCTGAAGGATATTGGTTATTTTGCACCAGCATTTAAAAACACCAACCAGGAGGTTACTTTCTCCGGCAATGTTTATGGCCCTTTGAGTAATTTCAGGGGGCGCAAGCTTTCGCTCACCTTTGGTAACTATTCCCGGTTTGAAGGCGAACTCGATTTTGAGGGACTTCCTCGTATCAGGGAAACTTTTATTCATGCAGATATCAGCCACCTGGCCACCACAGCATCAGACCTGGAAACGATGCAATTGCCGGGCGGTTATTCGATCCGGCTTCCCTCGCAGATCGACAAATTGGGATTGATTACTTACCAGGGCAACTACGCCGGTTTCGTGAATGACTTTGTTGCCTATGGAACATTCCAAACTGATCTGGGAATGGTGAAGACTGACCTGTTGTTTCGCCCTGATTCCACTAACCTGCTCGACTTTGAAGGGAAGTTTCAGGTGCAGAATTTTAATTTGGGAGCCTTCCTCGACCAATCAGACAATATGGGCACAATCAGCCTGAAAGCTTCAGTAATTGGGGCCACGCTTGAGGGGAATTCCATTGAGGCCAGGCTGAATGGGCTTATTGAACAATTTGAATTCAAACAGTATGAGTATACCAACATCAATTTGTCAGGAAATCTGAGAGACAAGACATTCAATGGAGTGGTCGACATTAACGATCCGAATATCGACCTGGAATTCCTCGGGGAGGTGAATTTGTCCGACTCAGTTCCTGTTTTTAATTTTAAAGCCAACATAACTGATGCCAATTTGTATGCCCTGAATATCGACAAGTCCGATCCCGATTTCAGGGTTTCCTGCTACCTGATTGCCAATGCAAAAGGAAACTCAATCAA
>CAYVBH010000285.1:0-5394 GCA_964449015.1 uncultured Bacteroidales bacterium | reverse complement strand
TCGTCATACTTCGACAGGCTCTGTATGACAACACCAGTCACACTGAGCCTGTCGATGTGCGACTTACTGAATCTCTCACTGCCAATGCTAATATCCCTTGTCACTTGTCTCTTGTCACTTGTCACTTTCAGTACTGTTTCTCCAGATCCGCTCCTCTGAAATAATGCAACAGTATTTCCTTATAAGAATACCCTTTTGCCCCCATTACGGCAGCACCAATCTGGCAAAGGCCTACACCATGTCCCCAGCCCGCTCCCCGCAGCACAAAGGTCAGATAGTTTCCATCTGCTACTTTATCAACAACAAAAGCCGAACTGTACAAATGTGTTTCTGAAAGTGCTTTCCTTATCTGAAGCTCCTTGCCAATTACCAGAGTTTTGGCCATACCCGTAATCCGCAGCTTGACGATACGTCCTGACACACCCCGCTCCACCGGGATCAGGTCACGAATATTGCCGAAATCAATCCCGGTTTTCCGTTTGATCAGCTCACCCAATTCTTCGGCGGAATAGCTTACCCTCCAGCGGAAAAAATCATGTGTAGCCTGGTCATAATTGTTGAGTACCTGTGTCAGAATCGCACTATCCTTTGTGTTGCAGAATGCCGGCGGATCAGAGAGAATCCATTTCCTTGCTGCTGTTTCATCACTCAGATCACTACCGGCCATCGGATGCGCTTCGGCATTGTCAACCACACGTTGCAAATACGGATGGTTAATCGGTTCCCATACATTGCCGAATAGTTCTGTAACACCTCCGCAACATTTTGAAAAACGCGTATCGCAAATTTTGTTCTGGTAAACAAGTACTTCACCAGTTGTTTCACGGACAGCCTGCTCAACCAGCGGAGAAGAAGCCCGCGTAATTCCCTGGTAACGCTGGCAGTGATCGTCGGCACACACATCATAATCTTCATGGTCTTCACGATCATACCATACGATCATTTCTTCATCACTTTGATAGGTTGACTGGTAATTCTCTTGTTGGGCGCGAATCTGCTGACCCTTGTCAATCTGTGCTAACAGCCAGCCACGCGAAATTACAGCATGCGCTTTAAGCATTTCCGAGGAAGAAGTTGCACTCATCTCGGAGGAAATAACACTGACCAGGTAATCCTCCACCGGCAACACATTAATTGCCGTTATGCCCTCCTGTGTTTTTTTCAGGTGAAGACCTCCGCGGAACAACTGATCCTCCCTTTGTTGCCAGTGGAATCCTATCCCAATGGTTACATCAAACAGTCTGAAACCCGACGTTTGATATTCCAAGGGACTCAGAAAAAAATCGCCAGCTATGACTGATCTGCCAAAGGCATCCTGTATTTTGACCATCCCCCCTTCAGGCAAAGCAGTGTACTTTCCCGGGATGAAATTATTCTGATTCGCATCAGCAAACACATCGTTCAACTCGAACCGAATGGCCTGATCTGTCATGATGCCCACCTTTATTACCGGTATGTCGCTCATAAATCCTGGTTTTTTAATAGGGTGATCATCCTGTCCACCATTCCGCCATCTCTCACTACCTGACCATATATATTTTGTATATCGTTAGCCGTGATTTTATTGAAATCGTTCTCACGGGGCATGATGAGCACACCGCTCATATCAATACTGGCAGGGCTGAGCAGGATCTGTTTTTCGCCACTTTCGAAATATTGCGCAGGCCGGTGCTGTTTACGGGGAAAAACATGAACAACCCATTCCTCACCGGTGCAATATGTCAGCACATTCATCATGGGTTCTTCCGGGGTGTTCATTTCATGTTGCAAAACAAGATAAAGACGATCAAAGAGTCGTTCCATATTTTTCCTGTCAGCCCCCATAAATGTAACGGGATAGCGCAGGTAATCATTCCAGCTGTAAATTTTAACACCTTTAACTGTAGCTGCGAGGCTTACGTTGTGCGCTGCTTTAAAGTCGCTCACTACAGGCAAATCTTTTTTGGGAACTGCCTGAAAATGAAAGTGGTCTGGCGCAGAAGCTCCGCAACGCGGACCATTGTAAATTATGGCAAAATCGCTCAGATAACCGGCAAGGTTTATCATAACATCGAATCTTTCTCTTATTTCCTGGGGTTGATGCGCAACAGAAGGAATTGTGAGGTGATTGTCAAATACCGGGTAAGGATTTACCAATATCAGATAGTCTTCCTCAAATGGTAATTCTTGCTGCTCAGGAGGTCTGTTTTCCCTGCATAAAAAACAGGGCCTCTCACGGATTGATTTGTCATCCACCCGTGCTGAGGATGAAATGATCCGCCGGGGATTAAACTGAGCCTCGATGGCGAAATTGCCAAAGACAAACGATTTCTGCCTTACCTGCCGCAAGTCGCGGTAATGCTCCCGGGCCATATCCCAGTTGCCAAGCTGTTGCTGAAGGAATGTATCTATTCCCGACTGACTGTATATGCGTTTATCACCCATATTAAACCACCTGTCCCTCCTGAATATACAGTTGTCTGGCTTTAAATTCTATAGTTCTGATCTTATCCTTATAAAAATTATGCTGGTTCATTTTATATACATCCAGTGAGGCATCTGAGTTTTCCTCCCACCTGCGGCACAGATATAAGGGTTCATAAATGCGTCCGACTTTATAAAAGCGGCTGATGGCAAGGCCCACAGCATAGTCTTCGCCATAGCTCACATTGGGAAAACCGATGGTGCGAATAATCGGTGTATAGAACGCACGGGGTGCACCCAAACCATTAATTCGCATTGCATTGTTACGACCGTTTTCCGGTGTCCATTCGCGATGATCGATAATTCCCGGGGGAATTTCCTCCAGTTTAAAATTGACCATACGGTAAGAACCAACCAACATGGCACATTGCTGCTGGTAAAATGCGTCAGCAATCTGAGAAAGCACATTATTGCTGATATACAGGTCATCGCTGTCGAGTTGCACAGCAAATTTTCCGCACTCAGGGTGAAATACTGCTTCATTCCAGCATCCTCCAATTCCAAGGTCGTTGCGCGAGGGAATCAGGTGGATGATTCGCTTATCCTTTTTCGCATAAGATTTGATTAATTCGGTTGTCCCATCATTGGAATGGTTATCTACAATGATCAGATTTATCGCAAATCCGGTTTCCTGGGTGAGCACCGAATCAATGGCATCGCCAATGGTTCTGACACGGTTTCTGACTGGTATGACAACCGACACTTCTGTGCTGAAATGGCTTTCGTCAAACCTGACCTGACGAAATACGGGCTTAAGCCAGGCACCAGTTTCTTTCAGATGCTGTGTGCAGGCCTGCTCCATTTCAATCTGAACCTCCCGGTTTCTCGGGTTAACGTAATCAAACAATTTCTCCCCCGATTTCCGGAAATCCTGTTCTACCTGCGTATACAAAAATTCAGCTATTCTGAAAACACTGTACTTCTGTGTAAGCTTCAGCCGCAAATCATACAGACCGGCAAACCGGTAGGATTCTTTCTTACGTGATGCAGTTTCAAGAAAAGCTGCGGTTTCAAAAAGCAGGACCGAACCGAAATTGAAATCATCACGCAGGCTTCCATCCTGATATTCGTTGACAGGATTGGGCATGAGTCTGTCTTCTTTGAGTGCAAAATAGTCTGAGTAAGTCATCCCCGCATAGGTATCAGCAGCAACTCTCAACATCCTTTTGATGGAATAAGCCCCCAGTTTTAACGGCAGGGTTGATGTATACCACAACAGGTAATCGGTTTTTGAGTGCAGGGCAATTTTTCGGATGGTTTCAGAGGAGAACAATGAGTTTATGGGAATAGGATTTACTCCCTGCGGCAACTCCGGCAAGGGCAATTTCTGATTCGTCAGGACGAAAATATTGTCTTCAATTCCGGCGGCATGGAATTCATCAAGCGATTGTTTCAGGTGTTGGGGATTGTCGGCAGGGAGAAATACAGTGATTCGGGTGTTCATATATTTTATTGATTAAAGAAAAGCATGATGTTTTTCATCAGCAGGTTACGTTGTTTTTCGTCAGTAATGGTTTCAAACGGGAATCCGAGTACAACAGTCCGGTAGCTGCCTTCATAAGCAATGCCGGCACTGCAATTACCCGATAGATAACGGCAGATTCTAAAAGCATTATTACAGGGTTCAATGGCATCGGGTGATTCAACCCGGTAAACAGTTGCTTGTTGTTGCGTATTGAAGTCAATTTCTTCAGGAAAAATATTCCTGCCGCTTCCATGATCTGTCGCGTACACCTTTCCCAACTGTGTAGCGTGGCTGGTACGCCAGTTAAAACGCAATATATTTCTTGCAAACCGTATGGCCATTGAGTCGTTGTTTTCAATCATATCGGTACCAATATGGGCTCCGGAAGCAAATACATTTCCTCCCTGTTTTGTAAAACGGCTGATTGCCTGTATTATTTCAGGAGTGAAAACACGGAATTCATGCGCCTGGTCATTTCTCAATGCCGGCGTGCCCCGCTCTTCTCCAAAAATGATGTCCACAGTCCGATAGGACCGGATGTCAAAATCAGGTGATCCAAAAACCTCATCACTTACCGAAACAAAAGCATATCCGGCTTCGCGCAGTGCTTTACCATGTATGTAAGGGAAATCGAATGTATTCCCCATTGCCGGCAAGGTTTCCAAACCGGCATGACTGGCACCCCATCCCTGGCTGTCATCGTGGAGCCAATCCGAGTTCCGGTTGAAATCATATTGATTTCCCGAAAAGCTGTACTCCTGAACATAGGCAACGCCTTCATCATCCCACCAGGCAATTCCTGCCATATTGCCCTGATCAAAAAAAGCAGGTGCAGAAATTCGGTCAAAAGCATTTACAATGAGTACAGGAACATTACCTTCCGGCAACAAGGATACTGAAAGCGTTTCTCCGGGCAGGCTTTCACCACCCCGGTTCAGCGCCGTTACCCTGAAACTGTAAATGGCTTCCCAATTTCTTAATTCGATCAATAAAAAAGTGTCAGCAGTATAGGTTCCCGGGTCAAAACCTTTTCCTTCCTCCTGCATATATACTTTGTAGCCCGCCGGGGTGGCTGTAGGTTCAAGGCAATCCATAACCGGTCGCCAGCTCACCCTGACCCTTCGATCCCCGATGATTTCAACTGACATGTGATCGGGTGGCAACGGCTGTACCACAGGGTTAATCCCCTCCCCTGTTGCCAGGTACTTCAATATACCTTTATATATCGACCGGGAAACCAGAAACCTGAAACGCGGATCGAGCCCGTAGCGCATATCAGCCAGGTTCTGATGCGAGAGCAGTTCAAGCAGCATCACCGGAACAACAGGTCGCCAGGCTTCTGCATACTCGCGGTCCCACAACCCCCTGCGCGTCCATTCCGGATTGCATGTCTCCCTGATGTCATCCACCACCTGGGTTTGAATCATATCAGCCAGGTCCCTGCCGGCCAGTTTCGACCTGCCATC
>CAYVBH010000284.1:0-5446 GCA_964449015.1 uncultured Bacteroidales bacterium | reverse complement strand
CGGTTTTTCAAAGCGTATGTGCCTGAAGAAAGTTGTTTCATCATGCGCCTGCAGTTCGTCAAGGTAAGAAACATTGTATACCCCGTCATTCAGGTACTGGTTGACAGTCAGGTAGCCAACTCCGAAAGTGGTCAGGTTGTGGAAGAAATGCGTTCCCTGGCTCGGGTCGACTCTGAAATGTTCCAGTCCCGATTCCACAATAATCCGTGCTGCGGAAATATGGGCCCATTTTATAGGTATTCCCAGCCACGGGTCACTTGATCCCCAGCGTCCCGGACCTATCAGAATATATTGCTTTTGTTCGCCAATGAATTTCTCATTGATTTTCTCCAGTTCCCGGGCTATTTCCTGGCTTTTGGAGGCGCTAAAAGCAGTGGGTTTCACATACAATATGTCGCGTAAGTTGTTATATATTCCGTTTCCCAGTGCTTTTTCCGAGTATATAATGGCATCATCAGAAATAATGTTCTCGATCCTGAAATTGATGCTCTGTTCATTCACAACAATAGGGCGGATTTGCAGAAGGTTGAAAGTTTGCAATGTGGTTCCTTCCATATTGGCATCAATGGCAAATTCAATCTCAACCGGTTTGTTCATAGCCTGATGCCCCAGTTGGAGCAGGTTGTCGAGGATTTCAGCCAACGGGTATTTACCGTGCATGAGTATGTTTGAGAAGGTAATGATCTTTCTGCCCGGGTGGTCCATACTGTCGCTAATGGTGTTGTTCTCATGGTCATAGGCCGATGCTGCCATCCTAAGTGTTCCGTCAGCCAGCGCATCACGCACTTCGAGCTTCATCAGGTTGATGGTATCGTCGGGGGAAGGCACAAACCTGTCGGGGTTCATGTCAAGTGCATAGAAATATTTCTGTGTTGATTTTATGGCCAGTTCGGGGTTGGAAAGCTGCATGATCTTCCGGGGATACTTAGGCGAAAACCGGAGACCTATCCCACCTTCAGCGATCAGCTTACCCAGACCGAATGCAATAGTGGCAATTCCGTCGGTTGATTTTTCGGGACTCAGGGGATAAAAATTAATGGACCGGGCAACACCTGAAATGATCGGGTAAAATCGGTCGCCGTACTGCCTGCCGCAAACCTCCTGGATGATGATTCCCATTTTTTCCTCGTCGATCAGGTTGGAAGTAGCCATGGCATATGCCTTACTGGCTTTAAAGAACACGGAAGCATACACACATTTAATGGCATTCTCGAGCATGCGTATGGCAAGCGCTTTCACCGGTACAACAGGAATCATATAAGTATTGTATATACCGGCAAAGGGCTGGTAATAGGAATCTTCCAGTTTGCTGGACGATCTGACGGCAATGGGGTTGCTGGCCTGCAGGATGATGGTTCCCAGATCCTGGTATATGTGCTCGGGCAAACGGGCATTTACGAATGCCTTCAGAATTTTTTCATCACTGATGCCCGAAACAGCCAACGTATACAGGTTATTTTCCTTCATGAACTCGTCAAATACCTCGGTGCTGAGAACAACAGTGTGCGGAATGGCTATTTTGACATCCGGAAATTTCTGGTAGAAATCACTGTTATTCAGGAAGCTGTTGAAGAAAGCCAGCCCCCTGGCTTTGCCACCTATTGAGCCTTCGCCAATCCTGGAGAATCCGACATATTCGTCATACAAATGCCGGTCGAATTCAGCTATCACACCCTTGGCTTTACTGGTCCGGAAGCTCGAAATGGCCCGGTAGATGTATTTTCTTACATCTTCAAGCGATTTGAAGTCCTCCAGCTTGGCCGGTTTAAAAATCTGGGCAATGGGGAAGAGTGCTCTGGCATTCAGCCATTTGGAGATGTCGTCACGCTGGGTATGGTAAATCAGAATGTCATCGGGTACCGTCATGATCAGCTGCTGGAGATCCCTGAGGTTCGAAGCCACGCAATATTCTTCAAGTGTATCGGGGCGCCTGAAAATAAAATCGCCAAAACCGAAGTTACTCAATATATAATCTTTGAGTTCAACTGAGAGGTTCTTGGAATATTTGTGGAGGAATCCGGTGCCATATTGGCTGGCATACTGTTCGTTGGACTTATCTGATGATTGCAGCAAAAACGGAATGTTCCGGTCTTCCGACTTGACCAGTTTGCATAGTTCAATACCGGCGAGGACCTTCGGATCCTTACGGTTGGGCGTCATTTTGTAACTGACATCAGAAATGATGCCCATGATGCTGTTGTTATATTTCCGGAATATTTCAACAGCAGTGGCGTAATTCTGTGCAAGCAATACCTTCGGGCGGCCTCGACGCCTGAGCATTTTCTGGTGTTCATTCAACGCTTCCTGCATGAATTCCATGGTTTGCTCAAGCACTACCTTGTATAAAACCGGAAGGAAAGCTGATATATAGCGGATCGAATCCTCGACGAGCAGGATGGCCTGAACGCCGACCTCATTGATATCAAAATCAGCATTCATCCGGTCTTCAATAAGCTTGATGATGGCCAGCAACAGGTCGCTGTTGCCCAACCAACAAAAAACATAGTCAATGGAGCTCAGGTCTTCATTCTCGAGTTTCAGGGATACTTCCCGGGAAAAGTGGGTGAGAACAACAATGGGAATATTCGGATGTTTTGCTTTGAGCTGACCTGCAAATGCAAAGGTGTCCACATCACCGATGCTCAGCATTTCGATGATCAGATCGATGCGGTCGTTTTCCAGTATTCTGATGGCTTTTTTTGCCGAATCGGCATGAATGAATACAGGCGGATAGCGGAGGTTCAGTGAAACATATTCATTAAAGATCTGTTCATCAATACGCCCGTCTTCCTCAAGCATGAAGAAATCATAACTGCTGCAGATCACCAATACTTTTCGTATCCTGTTCTGCATCAATAGGTTGAATGATGTATCGGAAAAGTAATAGGTGTCGATGTGGCTTTCTTCTACCTTTTTGGCCATAAACACGAGGGGTTAATGCCGGTTGAAAATTGAATTACTCCAGATGAAAGATAGTTAATTCCCGGAAATCAGGCAATATGTGGTATAATTTTAGGAACGTGTGTATAAAATCAATTGATTAGGCGTAGTTGCAACCGACCGAAGGGAGCTCAGCGAAGCTAAACTACGCCTAGCGTATTGTACTGAATGTTAGTTATGAATGCTGAGCGTAGTCTCCTGACTACGCTCTTTTCATGATTTTTTTTACAGCCTCCTGGAGGATCAAATCGAGAATGTATTGCCGCTGGTGAGCAGGTCATCCACACATTTGATCTTTGAGGATTGCCTGATGGTATTCATCTGGTCGTAAAGAAGGTCTTCATAAACCTCCGATTTACATGCCCTGATCACTCCCATGGCAATGGGGAAATGTGGTCTGCTCATTCGCACCAGCATATAATCCTTGGTGTCGTCATGATCCAGCGCGTCATGTACCAGAATATCCTCAAGCCGGATGCCGTTTTCACCTATTTTCACCACCTTGAATCTTGTACCTTCCTGGATCAGTCCGAATTCCTTATTCTTCCCAAAGAGCATGGGTTTGCCGTGTTCCAGGTGAATCTGGTTTTCATCCCTGAATTCTTTGCTGGTAATTTCGGCATGAATATCGTCATTGAAAATGACACAGTTTTGAAGCACCTCTATCAGGGCAGTACCTTTATGTCGTGCAGCCTGTATGAAAACCTGCTTCATCATTTCGAGATCGGTATCCACCACTCGTGCAAAGAAATTTCCCTGTGCGCCCATGGCCAGTTCACCGGGAAGAAAAGGATCCTCAATGGTGCCATAGGGTGACGATTTGGTGATACTGCCTTTGGGAGTGGTTGGTGAATACTGGCCTTTGGTAAGACCGTAAATTTTATTGTTAAAAAGCAGGATCTTGATATCTAAATTCCTGCGCAGAAGGTGGATAAAATGGTTGCCACCGATGGCCATGGAATCGCCGTCGCCGGTAACCAGCCAGACACTGAGCTCAGGATTCGCCAGCTTAATACCGGTGGCAATGGCTGCGCCTCTTCCGTGCAAACCATGAAAACCATAGGTGTTGATGTAGTATGGGAACCTCGAAGAGCATCCAATCCCGGATACGAAAACCACTTTATCTTTATCAACGCCGGTTTCGGGTAACGCGCGCTGAATGGCTGCCAGAACTGCGTGACCTCCGCAGCCGGGACACCAGCGTGCCGGTTTGTCCATTTTAAAATCCTGTATGCTGATATTCAAGTTGTTTTCCATGGCTACTGCTTCGTTTCATTTAGTACTTCAGTAAACTTGTGTTTCAGCTCTGAAATGAGGAAGGGCAGTCCCTGCACCTTGTTGAACTGGAGGTAGGTATATTGGGGCAGCTTGCTTCTCAGATAGGCCGCAAACTGGCCCAGGTTGAGTTCACACACAATGATCTTCCTGAATTTGCCGAATATATCGGAAACGTTCAACGGTAACGGGTTAATGTAGTTGAATTGAGCCAGGCTGATGCTGTGTCCTTCTTCCTGCATTTCAACAACAGCGGTGTAAAGTGCTCCATAGGTGCCACCCCAGCCAACCACGAGCAAATCTCCCGCATCAGGCCCGATTACCTGTTGTTTGGGTATACTGTCAGCCACCCTTGCTATTTTTTCTGTACGCAGGGTGGTCATTTTTTCATGATTATAGGGATCATAGGATATTTCGCCGGTTGGGTCGGCTTTTTCAAGTCCTCCCACGCGGTGCCTGAGTCCCGGTTGCCCGGGTATGGCCCACGAGCGCACCAGGTTTAGGGCATTGCGTTTATAGGGCTGGTAATCGGTATCGTTGTCCTTAACCAAAGGAGCTTTGATGGGTGGCAGGTTTTTTACTTTCGGAATTTGCCATAGTTCCGATCCGTTAGCCAGGTATCCGTCTGACAGCAGGATCACCGGAGTCATATGTTCAATGGCTATTTTGGAAGCCACAAAGGCATAATCGAAGCAATTGGCAGGTGTTGATGATGCAAGCACAACCACCTGACTCTCGCCATGCCTGCCGTAGAGTGCCTGAAATAAATCAGATTGTTCGGTTTTGGTAGGCAGACCGGTTGACGGCCCGCCTCTCTGAACATTAACCACGACCAGCGGGAGTTCGGTAATGACAGCCAGTCCGAGTCCTTCACTTTTCAAAGAGAAGCCGGGACCGGATGTTGATGAAACGCCCAGGCAGCCTGCAAAAGAAGCGCCAATGGCGGAACAGATTCCCGCGATTTCGTCTTCAGCCTGGAAGACCACAGCTCCGAGGTTTTTCATTCTGGACAGTTCCTGAAGTATTTCCGAAGCCGGCGTAATGGGGTAGGAGCCCAGGAAAAGTTTCCGGCCCGATTTTTCTGCGGCAGCCAGCAAACCCCATGCAATGGCTATGTTTCCGGTAATATTCCGGTACAACCCGGCGCCCTTGATGGCAGGTTTCACCTGGTAGGTAGCTTCAATGGCTTCAATGGTTTCGGCATAGTTATAACCGGCATGCAGCACTTCCA
>CAYVBH010000283.1:0-5451 GCA_964449015.1 uncultured Bacteroidales bacterium | reverse complement strand
TTGCAGATAAAGATTGTGGGGTATTGATATGTTAATTTGGAACTGTTATACTAGCACTTATTAATAAAGAGGAGATCGAAGATAAATTAGCTAAATTAGAGGAGATGTTGCCTAAAAAATATCTCAACGATGAAGTCCATGACTTATTGAGACGTGAATATGCTTCAATTAAAGAGCAATCAGACCGCTTGCTCTCTAACTTAGAAGAATTAAATACTAGCAAACGCATAATTGATAAAGAATATACCGCGCTGAAACATGAATATAATTTAATCAATAGCAGCGTAGCTCGTTTACTGGCAAATAAATCTGAGGGTAGCTTAAGCGGAGAATTATATAATTCTACAAAAAAAGAATATTCTAAGGAATTAGATGATGCTTTTTTAACGGTGGCTGGTATAAAAAATGAAATTAAAAAAACAGTTGTTGCAGAGGAAGGCGAAATTAAAAGATATAATGATGAACTCGAAAGAAATGCCGTTAGATATAAAACTGGGGAAATAAAACAGTTTGATCATGATAGGCAACGAGACAACTTCCAAAAAAAGATAGAAGTATCTCAAAAATCGGTATCGGGACTTAAGATGCTGTTGGCGGCGGAATCATCAAAGGATATAGCAATAGAGGTTAAACGGCAAGGGCTTCCTGTTGGTGTCTCGATGCCATCAAGTTTATCCGTCTCAATACCACCAAGTTTATCGGGACTGAGTGAGAAACTACCACAAGGAGTCCATGCCACAGGTATTATCGGAAGTTTTAAAGCTTTTATTTCAGGATTGAAAGACAGATATTGGGGTTTAAGTCCAACTTATAGAATAGCAGTAGGGTTTTTAACTTGGACCATTGGACCTGCTGTCTATAGTTTCCTCATTTCTCCAATAAGTATGTGGGGCTTCTATAGAATGGCAACGGGCAATTATGTGAGTGGGATACTGGTACTTGTTATCCTCATGATTGGGGTTCTCGGAATATTAATTCCTGGCTTGTTGATGTTTATTTATGGCGTGAGAGATGCATGGCGTGAACGAGGATGATCTGGGAGAAAGATATGAACCTATGACTTGAATGTTTCTAGATTTCGTCTAACCAAAGCGCGCGGCCCGAAGCATACCCCATCCCTTTAGGGCGGGTTGGCCGCACGCAGTTTGATTTTATCCCTTCGGCTCTTGCACCAGGTCTCCTATTAAGTTGTGAAGTCTATGCTAAGTTCATTCAGGAGAAGCCTCCATTATTATTGTATCTAACGGAACTTGTACTTCTCTGTAATCTTCGGGCTTTCCTAATCCATATTTTATGTTCTGTTCCATTCGTTCTTTGCTCAAGAAATTTGTTCCATCGCGGCTGTACGCAATCTTTGTCTCCTCATGCACTGCTTCCTCTTTCATCTGAGCGTTCTCGCTATCTGTTAGAGGAACAGATCTTTCCGACTCGGACGTTGTAGAAGAAATTTCGGTAGGAGATGATCCTAAGGTATATTGCAAATATCTAAGTGTTTCATCAGATATTGTCCATAAATTTGATACCTCAGTGATCAAATCGTTAGTCATTGAAATGGAATGTCCTTGAAGAGCTCCAAGGGGGTCAACAAGCTTTGAGATCTCATCTGCTGATCCGGTAGGAAACTCCTCGAGGAATCTAACAGCATCCAAGTACTCAAGGGTTTCATACCCATAATTGATGATTGGCTTGCCTGATTGTGTAACAGGAACAACTCCTTTTTTGATTCCATAAGTGGTAAGCGATATTATGGTTTTGCCTGTATTATACAACGTAGAGTCGTACTGAACGTCTTGTTTATTCATCCAGGCATCATAGAGTTGGTTAGCGATTTCGCGATCTGCCTGTGCAAGTCCTAATGCAACCGCTCTGTTTTTTATTTCACCATTTCTTATAACATTAAAACCTACTACTCTATTGTCCCCTTGCTTAAGATTATTGGTTAGATCCTCTAGGTAGGTTAACGTCTCATCAAGAGGATAATCAGAAGGCAGTGGGTCTGGAATTTGCGTTACGACATGATCAAAGGATTTTTTGATTTCTTTTTCCGTAGCCTTTATTCCATTCACCCAAGCGATAGAATTGGGAGTGTCGTTCTCTGATGCAGTGCCAGATTTTAAAGGTATTAGCAATCCGTATGGTGTACTTGGCATCCAAAGCTCAAGCCAAGCAACATTTGCCGCTCTGGTATTATCCTCACTCACTTTGTACTCCTTTCGAGCTGCATCCTCTATTTTTGATAAGGCATCAAATGATAATTTATAGGATTCAGCATCTCTATAGAGGCCACGAAAAGCACACAAGGCAGAAATTGCACTGACCGTATCTCTCTTGGATTTAATATTTTTAACAGTTAGTGTATATGTTTCAGGATCGTTTAGGGCTTTTAGGGCGCCCTGTGGAGTTAGGAACTGAGCTAACTGATCTGCAGACATGGCTATTCCTACAACAGAGTTGATTGTATCTAAGGCGAGTCTAGATGCTTCACCCCACCAAGTTGTTAACTCCCCTGCAGTAGCTAATAGAGCATATGAATCGGCTGTCTGATGCGTGCTGTAATCTACAGAATCAAGAGTGGCATTTTCCAAGTCGCTAATTGCTTTGACCAATTGTTGGCGACCATTTAGGATTTCTTGAGGTCTTTGTGTTGAGGTTTCCGTTATTGCTTCAGGTCCTGCCTCTAGATCTATTCCAGTTGCCCTTGTTTTAGATTCTAAAAATGCGAATGACTTAAGAGTACTATGAAAACCATCATTATCAAAAGCGTCTATATACTTCCCGCTTGTAGGATCTGCATAAGCAGAAAGCGCAATTATACCTATTAAAAGATTCTTATCTGCGGTATAATCGATATATCCCCTCCATAAGAAAACTCCAGGCGGCAGTTCAAGGTCAGAATTGTCCTTTGTGTAACGGAAAAGATCACGTCCCCAATAGATCTTATGATTATCATCACTATCATCAGTGTGAATATCATCTACACGGTTACCCAATTTTTCTTCAATAAAACTAGACGAAGATTCCTTTATAGCGGAATAATCTATAAAATCGACATAGATAAAAGGTATAAATGTCTCTTCTATTGATAGAACTGTCCTACTTGGTTCTACAACGCTTGTAAGTGGTACTTCTTTGGGTAACTCAAACTGTACCTTTCCCCAATCGTTTTCGAATACTTGCACTTTGCTTCCTCCGTCTAAACACCCAGAGAAAGCTAAAATAGCGAATACAATCACGCCTAAGGTCAAATTCTTCGAGCTATTCATCAAATCCCTCGCTGGTTTTTAGGCTTAGATGATCTAGAAATAAGCTTGGGTTGTAGAGTCCCAAAACACATGATGGGCTTTCGGCAAGGTTCCTCATTTCTTCCTCCGCAAAACGAGGATGCATAGTAATGATACTATGGTAAGAATCCCAGCAAATCCAGATGACTTAGCAGCCTCTGCATTTTCTTCTTTAAATTCTGGTTGAGTCTTTACTTTTTGTTCGTCTTCTGGACTCACTTTCTGATATTGATTAGCATTAAATTCTAATGAGAAATTTTGTGAAGTGTTGTCCTCCTCCGAATTGGCATAATATTCTGATGAAGAATCGAGTGCAGTACTAACAATACTACTATCAGAATCAATCTTAATCAGCCAAACATCTCTATCAGAACTATCACCAGAGCCTTTTCTCCCACCAGCAATTATGTAGCCTCCATCACTGGTTTGCTCAATTGATCGCCCGCCGATAGATTTTATCCAAAGAGTTTTGCCAAACCTATCGGTTCTAATTGTAGATGCTAGGTTTGTGGCTACAAATCCACCATCATTGGTCTCCTGAACAGAAAGACACCGTTCCCCCAAATTCCAGAATACATTACCTTCTGAATCAGTTTTTATTAATCTCGAATTATCCCCGACAATGATGTAACCTCCATCATTGGTTTGCTTAATGGATTTACCTGTTAGTTCGCGCTTCCAGAGCACATTGCCATTGGTATCGGTCTTTATCAGGCCATTTTCATCATCCGATTCGCCGACGATAATGTAACCCCCGTCTGTGGTTTGGCGAACAGAATATCCAATTTCCGCATGTTCAGTACCGAATGTTCTATTCCAGACTTCATTGCCATTATTGTCAGTCTTAACTAGCCAAATGTCCCACCATCCCGCACCAAACTGCGCAGTTGAGCCTCCTATAATATATCCACCATCGGTTGTTTGCTGAACTGAGTTGGCCATTGCTCCTTCGAAGATCCTGTCCCATACCATGTTGCCCGCTTCATCAGTTTTGATGAGCCAAGCGTCTTGGTTCTGTCTGGTGCTGGCAGCAATAATATACCCTCCATCATTGGTTTGTTGAACTTCATTCCCACAATCATTTGCATAAAAATGATCAAAAGTTCTGTCCCATACTATGCTACCGCTTTCATCAGTTTTGATAAGCCAGACATCTGTTGGATTAGGGCCAGATTGATTAGTGCCAGTAATAATATATCCACCGTCATCGGTTTGCTGAATCGAATATGCCTCTTGATCACCACTTCCACCAAAGGTTTTCACCCATGCCTCAAGTGGTGCTGCTGCGGGTACTTTATGGTCGCTGTCGATAGGCGATAGAGACTTATGGATGACATAGTCACTGGTTATAGGCTGATCCCAGGTATTCCAGTCGTCATTGTAACCATTTGCTAAAATTTCAAAGTTCCAAGTTCCAGGATATCCTGTAAAAATAACATTTCCATCGCTACTCGTATTCTGTTGAAAGCTATTGCCTGAGACATCTTTAGCAGTTACCTGAGCATCTGCAATGGTAGGTCCTGTTTCGGTTCCATCATGGACAAAAACGATCAAAGTAATTGGTGTATTAGACGATATTGATTCCTGTTGATTAGCTTCTTTTAAGAATACATGTTTAGTATTATCCTCATGTATATCTAAACGCCAAGTTTCGGTCATATAGCCATCAGCAGAGGCCGTTAAGGACCAAGATCCTGAATCTCCTCTGATTTCAGCGTAACCGCTGCTATCAGTAGTTTGTTGAACGCTATTACCTGAACCATCGTTGGCAGTTACCTGGGCATCTGGGATGATAGGCCCATTTTGGCTTCCATCGTGCACGAAAAGAGCTAAGGTAACTGGTTTTGGCTGTTCTTCCATTGCTGATGCGGCTAATGACATCACGACTATTAACAAAAATATAGTTATCGTAATGCGATGATTCTTTTCATATGCCATATTCGTTCTCCTATGCACTTGTAGACTTAAGAGATCTAATGAAAAACCTTTCGGCCAACAAACTACTCAGGCCTAGCTTGCACCAGAATGCCAAAGCCAAAGGCAAGCCCCAGCGGAATGTAGCCGATGCATATCGGCCATGCTGCCTTGATGCCATCCTTAATAGAGGCCGGGAGAGGTTCCCTCTCCCGGCTCGTCTCTGCCAGATCCAATTGTCCCTCGATCATGGAAT
>CAYVBH010000282.1:0-5481 GCA_964449015.1 uncultured Bacteroidales bacterium | reverse complement strand
TGATAATCTCGAACTCAAGCAAGCGGCCTAAAATCACTTGCGAAACTTAAATTAATTACCTTGTAACATTATTGCAGTCAGGTAGAATAAGATTAGATCCGGCAATTAAAAAGTCTGATAACAAATTTTCAACATGAAACATATTGTATCCCTTTTCTGTTCTGTCTTATTGAGTCTTTTGTTTGCATCCGTTCTGCAAGCACAGTCAGACATATCTGCTTCCGGGGGCAACAGTTCCGGGACAGGAGGAACTGTTAGTTACACAGCAGGGCAGATCGTGTATCAGATAATTTCAGGATCAACGGGCACAGTACCTCCCGGTGCTCAGCAGCCATGTGAAATATCTATACTGACTGCTATTGCCAATACAGAAGGGATCACTCTTGATTATAAAGTTTACCCGAATCCTGCTGCGGATATAATAACCCTGATTATCAGACCATTTGAGACGGAGAAAGTCTGGTTCAGGCTTTATGACCTGAATGGAGTGCTTCTTCAGGATTAGGAAATTACAGGTGAGATTACAGAAGTATCAATGCAAAACCTATCCCCCGCAGTTTACATAATGAAGATCATAATTGACCAGAAGGAAGTTAAAACTTTTAAAATACTTAAAAAATAACCCTATGAAGAAACTGTTTACCCTTTTAGCGGTAGTTGTACTGACGCTCGGCGTCCTTGCCCAGGCTCCTCAAGGAATTAGTTATCAGGCAGTAATAAGGGATGCTGGCAATCATCTTATAACAGATAAGCCGGTAGGAATGAAAATCAGTATCCTGCTGGGTTCCGAAACAGGAACCCCGGTTTATGTAGAGACTCATACAACATCTTCCAATGTGAATGGTCTGGTAACTATTTTGATAGGGGGCGGTACTCCGGTTTCAGGAAATTTTTCAGGAATTAACTGGTCTTCCGGTAACTACTATATTAAAACCGAGTCAGATCCTGATGGAGGAACGAATTACAGCATAACAGGTACAAGCAAGTTTCTGAGCGTACCATATGCATTTTATGCCAATAATGTATTCTGGGAACCAGCTAAGGATAATAATATATTTTTCTCTGCAGGCAACGTGGGAATAAAAACGAAGGAACCATTAGCCGCATTGGATGTAAACGGAATGATAAGGGCATCATCAGAAACGGGGAGTTACTTAAGTCTTGAAGTCCCGGTTCATGAGGTCAATGCTTATATAAATTACTTCAATGAAGAAAACAGCAGGCTCTTTTTTCAGATGAACGGAGTGAACAGGATGACCCTCGGAGTTAACGGACGGGTCGGTATCGGAACAGATACGCCTGACAGGCTGCTGGATGTGAACGGGGATGCTGTAATTAAGGGGAACCTGGATGTTTTAGGGACAATAACCGGAAATTTCTCAATAGAATCGATTGATGTTTCAAAAATTACCGGACTGCTTGGTACCGGTTATACAATGTTGTTCCCCGATGTGCTCTACAACCAGGCCAACATTGAAATTCCCAGCGTTTTTATCGGGCAATTGCTTATGGTGAGCAGCCTGGGTTTTGAAACTGAGCGTATTTCGACTCCCACAACAATTGTAAATGGCGAGCAAAGATATAAGGAGGAGGCCGGATTATCGATGGAATACCCCATTGTATTTGAGACCGCAAGTGCAACAGATATTGCAGCCCTTAAAAGCTGGTTCGACGGGGATAAGTCTCCTAAGGCGGGATCAGTTATAGTGAAGGATCTTGCAGGAAATGAAACATGCAGATATCTTTTCTTTGAATATGTTCCGGATAAATATGAAGCAGGTACTGACGGCAGAACCCGTTTTACTATTAAACATAATCTATTGCCAAATAATATCTGCCATATAGAAATGGATGGAACCGATTTTGGGAATGAACATTCTTTTAATATTGCCATCGATAAAATTGTTATAATACAGGGAGTTACATATACGGGGTTTTCGCCGGCCGTTGAAGTTAACGAGACTGCCAGGACAATTACCTTAACAATGGATTATAATGAAGGAATGGGAATTTACAATTGGGCAAAACAGACGGTCCAGGGACTTATCGGTACAAAAGATATTGCAATAATTGAGACAACCGACGGGGTTACAGAAATATCGAGAAAGAACTATTATGAGTGTATATCGATAAAATGGGAGTTGATTTATGGTTTCAGCCTTAACAAGAAACTGAAGGCACGGGTTGTAATAGCTTATGGTTTCTGGGAGAATGCATAATTTCTTATGATCTGGATCACGGGAATCAGGATTTGTTCATGTTATCATGGATTATGAAATAAACAGATGATTGGCTGTTTTTGTATCTGGCTGGCTATGAGTATCTGATGGAAAATTCAGTTTATGATTATAAATAAAAAAGTTAAATTCCTGAGATAATTAATGTTATCGATCACTTCTTTCTTGCATTCACAACCACAAAACTTCCCTTACCAAAACCATTCAATGGTTGTTCTACCTTTTGTGAATTAATATCTGTTAATGTCTGGACTATCTCAGAAACTTTAAATCCGTTTCTTTCAATCATTGTAATGACCTCAGGAACTGAATAAAATGAAGCAACACTGTAAAATTTACTATTGCTCTTTTCTTTAATAAGGTATTGTCCTAATTTACTTTCCCTGTCAATAAAGGCGATAATTATTTTACTATCTGCTTTTAAAATCCTGTGCGCCTCGTTTATAGCTTTTTCTGGATATTCAATAAAACAAATTGAAGTAATGAATACGGCAAAATCAAAACTTTCGTCAGGATAAGGAAGATTTTCAGCAAACCCTTTGATAACGTTTAATTTCCGTTTTCTTGCCAAATCCAGCATACTATCTGATGGGTCAATACCGAAATTAATACCCAACTGTTCGGCAAAAATTCCGCCACCAATGCCAATTTCAATACCCTTTGTCCCCACTGGCATCACCTGCCTGATTGCAAGAAGTTCAGATTGAAAAGTGGTTTTGTTTTCTTCAAACCACTTTTCGTATTCATCAGTATATAATAAGACACCCGCAATTGGTTTTTAAATGTCTGATTTTAAAGAAATCCGTCCTTCTCTGACCATTTCAGAAATTAGTCTGAGGCCCTTTACTTACTTCATCCTTCAAAAAGAATTTTGGAAAAACCATGCTTTAATATTCGGAGAAAAAGAAGTAATTCAGAGTAGCATAACCTCAGTCTACCCCTGGAAAATTCCTTTATAATCCTTGAAGTAAAGCATTATTTAGCCTCATTATCTTTATTAAATAAGATATCATCATTCAAAAGACTGAAGAGAGATCATATGTTTAAAGTCTCTTCAATTCATACCGTTTTTCCCCCAAGCCTGGCACCAAAAAAAAAGTGTGAGAGCGAGAGCGAGAGCGAGGAAAAAGATGGTAATGATCGATCCTGCTAGTGCTTATCCAAATGTTGGATGAGGCCAAATAACATCCTGGAGATCTCTTCAAGGTTGTTAATGTGATTTTCATACTCTTCTTCCTTAATTACCGAAATCTCAAAGAGGTATTCAAGAATTGCTGCAGATTCAAAGGCGCTTCCTCTGGCAATTACCATAAAGTTTTTTCTGTCCTTATTGCTGAACCTTGAAGAGCCTTCAGCAATATTAAGCATTATACTTAATGAAGCCCTGCGAAGCTGATCATCAGCTGTCTTGTTTAAATGTTTTGAGGAAATGTTTTTGTGTACCGTAACACAAAATGATTTTGCCTTTTGATAGACGTCAAGTTTGACAAAGTCGAACATAACACAAGGAATTAATGGTTAAACACTAATAATTTATTACGAGACAGAATACCAAGTTAGGAAAAAAGTGTGAGTGTGAGAGCGAGAGCGAGGAACAGAGCGAGAGTGTTCGTTCGAGCTAACTCGCTCTCACTCTCACTCTCGCTCCGTTCAAGTGGGCCCAGCTGGGATCGAACCAGCGACCCCCTGATTATAAGCGTTGAATCTCTGATTCCAGGGATTTACACAGATTTGTATCTGTTTGTACCAGTTTATTTTGTAACAGAATAATTGTAAAAGATTTCATGGATTTATACCAATATGGTGGAAATACTGGCAGCAGAACCGGCAGCAGAAATAACTTTGTTACCGGAATGTTTATTCAGAAAGTATGCGATATAATTCAAGATTCAAATAATAATGACGACCTTCTATTTCTTTTTTCTCAAGAACATGTATTTCGCATAACCTGTTTAAATAATCCCTTGCAGTATTTTCAGCATATATCCCTGAATCAACAAGGTGTTTTACTTTGGTAAAAGGTTGAGTAAACAGTGCATTTACCAGGTCTTCAGGATTCCTGACTTTCCTTGCATCTTTTTTAATAAACTCTAATATTGAATCTTTTGCTGATACAATTTCATTGATTTTCTGGAAAGTAATCATTGATGTATATTCGATTGCATTAAGCATGAATAATAGCCAATCCTTCCAGTTACCTCTTTGAGAAACACCGGATAATCCCGAATAGTAATCTTCTTTGTGATCTAAAATATATCGGCTTAGAAACAATATCGGGACATCAAGTAAGCCCATTTTTGTCAGATAATTGATATTAAAGACCCGGCCTGTCCTGCCGTTACCATCGCGAAAAGGATGAATGGCTTCAAATTGAAAATGCGCTATAGCCATTTTTAATAAAGAATCCATTTTAAAATTTTCATGATCGTTAAGGAAAGTCACCAGATTGTCAAGCTTTTCTTTAATAACAGGCTGGCCCTTTGGTGGAGTATAAACAACCTGGCCGGCACCAGGCCCTGAACCTCCCTGCTTTATAACTGTGTTTACAAAATCAGGTCGTATCTCATCCTTTGTTTGTTTTATTTCCTGAAAGACCTTAATAAAATACTCTATATCAAAATAATCCTGTTTTTTTAAATAATTATAACCAAACCATAATGCCTCTTTATACCTTAACACCTCCTTTGAAGCTCCATTAATTTCATTGGTTTGGTCACTATATGCCCGATATAGTTCATCATCCGTTGTAAAAATATTCTCAATGGCACTTGAGGTTTTTGCTTCCTGCAAGCTGATAGTGTTGATCAATAAACCCTGATCGGGGATTACAATACTACGACCCTGAAGCTTTGCCAATGCGGCTTTAGCATCTCCCAGTTTCTCCAATATTTCTATTTTCTGATAAAGTTCTTTTCGTATAGGCAATAAGGGAAGATTATTCCATGGGACATTTCTGTCGGGATTGATCTGATATAGTATCTCAGGCATTAATTACTATTTTATTTAATATTTGCTCGACTTGTGACCTCAAATATAATACAAACTTAACAACCAAACATTAAAATATTATATTTTCAATGTTCGATAGAGCTTAATAACTTAAATTCAGGAAGTACAGGCTTTACTTTCAATCTATTGTAAAAGTAAAAGAACGTTCATTAAACAATAAGTAAATATATAAGAATGACTGACAATACGAAAACTATTTCAGCACTAATCCTGATTGCAAAAGCCGGAAGTCTTG
>CAYVBH010000281.1:0-5511 GCA_964449015.1 uncultured Bacteroidales bacterium | reverse complement strand
GCATGACCTTATTTTATGTGCCAAAAATAAGGGAATTTCGATCAAAATCAAAACAAGAGTAACGGCCAGTCTGCTGCTACTTTACAATTCCTGCAAAACCCATAAAGGCAAGTGACAGTAAGCCAGCAGTCACGAGTGAAAGCGGGAAGCCCTTCATGCCTTTGGGCGTTTCGGTCAGGGCAAGCTGTTCCCTGATACCTGCCATCAGAATCAGTGCCAGGGTGAAACCAACAGCTATGCTTGCAGCATAAACCACGCTCATAACCAGGTTCAGGTTTTTCTGCACAGCAAGTATGGCAATACCCAAAACAGCACAATTGGTTGTAATCAGGGGCAGATATATTCCAAGTGCCTGGTAGAGTGGGGGGGCAGTTTTCTTCAAAACAATCTCGACTACCTGCACCAGAAAGGCAATTACAAAAATGAAGGTGATGGTTTGCATGAATTCAATGTGCAAAGGCACCAACACATAGCTTTGTATGAGGTAAGTAACCAGGTTGGCCAGCGACATTACAAACACTACGGCAACGCCCATTCCCACAGAAGTTTCGATTTTGTTGGATACGCCTAGAAACGGACATATACCAAGAAACTGCACTAGCACAACATTGTTTACTAAAACTGCCGATATAATCAGTAATATGTATTCCATATCCAGAATTGTTAAATATTAAACTTAGCTTTCAGCCGGTTCACTATTGCTATAAGCATTCCGTAAGTGACAAATGCACCGGGAGGAAGAATAAAGATCAGGATGGTTGATGCATTTTCGCTGAGTAAGCGAATGTTGAAAATAGACCCATTGCCCAATATTTCACGTATGGATCCCATGAGGGTAATGGCAAGCGTGAAGCCGAGTCCCATTCCAAGCCCGTCTAGTACAGAAGGCCAGACGCTGTTTTTCTGGGCAAATGCTTCAGCGCGACCCAGAATGATGCAATTCACTACGATCAATGGTATGAATATACCCAGTGCTTTGTACAAATCGGGTGTATAGGCTTTCATAACCAAATCCACGATGGTTACAAAAGTTGCAATTACCAGGATGAATGCGGCAATTCTTACTTTATCAGGAATTACATTCTTGAGCAGCGAGATCAACAGGTTGGAAAAAACCAGCACAAAGGTGGTTGCTGCGCCCATTCCGATGCCATTGATTGCAGCTGTGGTTACCGCGAGTGTAGGGCAGGTACCCAGCACAATGACAAAAGTCGGATTTTCCTTTAACAATCCGTTGGTTAGGTATTTCAGGTTTCCCATAGCATTTAGACAGATTAATTGTACTAGTTTCCCTTGATTGAATCGCTCGTTTGTTTCAATGAATCATAGGCCCGTTGCAATGCATCGCAATAGGCCCTTGAACTTATGGTAGCTGCCGTAATGGCATCCACCTGTCCACCGTCTTTTTTAACTTTAAGCATAAAATCACCGGGGTTTTTACCTGGGAACTGATCGCTGAATTTGGGTTCTGCCATTTTTGTCCCGAGGCCCGGTGTTTCCTTGTGCTGTAGCACGGCAATTCTGTATATGGATCCATCGGGCAGAAAGCCGGCCATGATTTCAATGTGACCTCCAAATCCTTTTTCGGTAGATGATTTCACGGCATAACCCACCGGCTGATCTTGCTTAAACATATTGTATATGACCACTCCATCCTTTTCAATCTTGCCTGAAGCAGGATCGCTGTCGAATTCAGGTAATACCTGTTTAATGGCTTCAACTTCCTTTTGCCTGGCGGCATCTTCTATCGGGCCCCTGGTTTTTAGGTAGACAAAGGCAAGGGCTGCCGACATAACCATGGATATGATCACCAGTGAAAGGATCATGTTGGGCAAGGTAGATTCGATTTTTTTAGCCATGTTTCACCTCCTTTCCGAAGTGTTTTGGCTTGATATACCTGTTAATCAAAGGCACAAAGGCATTCATAATCAATATGGCAAAGGAAACACCTTCGGGGTAAGAGCCGAAAACCCGGATTACCACGGTGATAATTCCGATACCAGCTGCGTAAACGGCCATACCGGTTTTGGTCATGGGTGAGGTAACCAGGTCGGTGGCCATGTAAATGGCGCCCAGCAATACACCGCCTGTGAGAATATGAAACAGGGGAGTTGCGTTTTTTGTGGGGTCGATCAGCCAAAGCAAGCCGGTGAAAATAGAGATGGTGCCAACCATAACAACTGGTATGTGCCAGGTGATGATCTTTTTATAAAGCATCCACAGGAAACCAAGGATCAGGGCAACGGCAGAAATTTCACCGAGCGATCCACCCATTTGCCCCAGGAACAACTGCATGTGATCAGGAAGCTGGGCCATCACATCGGGAACAGCTTCACCGTTTCTGACAGCTTCCTTAAATAGACCCAACGGAGTGGCACCCGTTGCTGCATCAATATAGTGCATCCTGGATACTATGGGAAGGGGCCAGCTGGTCATTTGCACCGGAAAAGAGATCAGCAGAAACACACGACCAACCAGAGCCGGGTTGAATGGGTTGTTCCCCAGTCCACCATAGGTCATTTTACCGATGCCAATGGCAAAAACACTTCCGATAACAACCATCCACCAGGGTAGGTTGGAAGGAAGATTAAAAGCAAGCAGCAGACCGGTAACAATGGCCGAACCGTCGCGAATCCTGACTTCGGTTTGAAGCAGGTATTTCTGTATGATCATCTCGGTAAGCATACACGATGTGATTGAAATTGCCGTGATGATCAGTGCGCCAATGCCAAAAAAATACAGTGATGCCAAGAAAGCCGGCACCAGTGAAATCACCACCCCAAACATCAGCTTTTCCACTGACTGGTTGCTGCTTATATGTGGTGATGGTGATACTGTTAATAGCTTGCTCATTATTTTTTTCTTGATCTGATTATTTTTCCAACACTTGATTTTCCCTGCCTGATGTAGTCGAGCAATGGGCGGCTTGCCGGACAGGTATAGCTGCACGATCCGCATTCAATGCAATCCATCACATGGGAAGTTTCCAGCATGTCGAACTTGTTCTGCTGTGCCAGCGGCATCAACAGATAAGGCTCGAGGCACATGGGGCAAACAGAAACACATTTTGCACAGCGGATACATGGCTGAAAGGCTGATCTGGTAGATTCCTTGTCGCTGAGAATCAGGATTCCCGAAGTGCCTTTTACAACCGGAATTTCGGAATTACCCAACGCTTTGCCCATCATGGGCCCGCCCATAATGATTTTGCCGGTATTTTCAGGCAAACCTCCGGCAGCTTCAATAAGCACTGATATGGGCGTTCCAATTCTCACCCTGAAATTCGACGGTTGTTTGACATCTTTACCGGTAATAGTGACAATGCGTTCAACCAGCGGTTTGTTTTTTTGCACAGCTTCGTAAACTGCATATACGGTACCTATATTAAATACAACCACGCCTACATCAACAGGTAATCCTCCCGAAGGTACTTCGCGGCCTGTAATTGCCTTGATCAACTGTTTTTCACCTCCCTGGGGGTACTTTACTTTGAGCGCATGTACTTTGATACCATCATGTTTTGCAGAAAGCTCGCTTAAAAGTTTGATGGCATCGGGTTTGTTGTTCTCAATACCAATATGTGCCACATTTACATTGAGTGCTTTCTTGAGCAACTGAACCCCAATCATGATTTCTTCACCCTTCTCCAGCATCAGCGCATGATCCGAGGTCAGGTAAGGTTCACATTCAACCCCGTTGACTAAAAGAAACTCAGCTTTCTTTCCCCTGGGAACGTTTAATTTTACATGAGACGGAAATGTGGCACCGCCTAAACCAACGATCCCTGCTTCGGTAATCCGTTTGATAATCTCCGGCCCGTCAAGAGAAATATCTTTTACAAGTGTGTCGGTCATTTTAATGTCTTCAGACCATTCGTCTCCTGCCGTTTCAATAAAAACAGCCTGCCGCTTGTAACCGCTGGCGTCCTGGACTTCGTCAATCCGGCTTACCTTTCCGGATACCGAAGCATGCACGTTACCCGAGAGAAATCCTTCGCCACTGGCAATGAGCTGGCCGGCTTTTACCATGTCTCCTTTTTCAACAACAGGCTTTGCAGGTGCGCCCATGTGCTGCGACAAAAGAATGGTCACGCCTGGAGGCAGGGGAATCTGCCTTATGGGCATGTGAGCCGAGAGTTTGTTTTCAGGAGGATGTACGCCTCCTTTAGGAAATGTTTTTAACACGGTATGCTACTTTTAGGCAATTCAGTTACTTAGAGAGGCTGTTTCTTCAGCCATTTTTTCCTTTCTGGGCGGAAAGCCGACTTCAATGATGGAACCCGTAGGACATTCTGCCACACATTTGCGGCAGAGCTTGCATTTGTCGGAATCAATGAAAGCCAGGTTGCTTTTCATGACAATGGCTTCATGCGGACATACCTTGAAGCACTTGCTGCAGCCGATACAGGCAACCGAGCAATTTTTTCGGGCAACTCCTCCTTTATCTTCATTGCTGCAGGCTACATAGATTTTTTTATTTCCTTTCCAGCGTTTTCTGAGTTCGAAAAGACTCCTTGGACAGGCTTTCACACATGCCCCGCAGGCAGTACATTTCTCATCATCCACAACAGGCAGTCCGGTTTTTTCATCCATATGCAGTGCATCAAAGGTACATGCAGCCACGCAGTCACCGAAACCATGACACCCGTATGTGCATCCTGTTTCTCCGCTGTAAAGGGCCGATGCTATGGTACATGACTTTGTTCCATCATATACATTGGTTCGTGGCCTGAACTCACATGTGCCATTACATCGTAATACAGCAACCCGTGCTTCTTTGGCAACGGCTTCACGGCCAAGTACTGTCGCAATCCGTGCCATGACATCATTACCGCCCACCGGGCAAAACAAACCATCGAATGAATCTGATTTGACGAGCGTTTCTGCCAGGTTGCGACAACCGGCATAACCGCACCCGCCACAATTGGCCGCGGGCAGTTCTGCTTCCACAAGATCGATCCTGGGATCCTCAAAGACTTTAAAACGTTGCGCAACAATGTATAATACTACGGCGGCCACTGCTCCCAACAGGCTGAGTGTAAGAACAGTATATAAAATGGTGATGCTCATTGTATTTCTTTTTTTCGGACAGAAAAATGGAATGAATTCTTCAGTCTGTCACGTAAAATGTATATAAGCAGGTAATAGGGAATAAGAACAGCAACGGAAACCAGTCCTGAAAGCAGCTCATTAAAACCCAGTGAGCTCAGGGTGATCAGCACAGAAAGCAACAACAAAAAAGGAACGAGATAGCCAAGGATTACAGCTTTATTACCCATGTTTCGGGAGATGGCCACGCCAACCACATCTCCTGTTTTCAGATTCATGGTATCATCGGTACTTTCAATGATTCGTTCAGAAATATCTGACAAATTACACAGTGCATGTGCGCTGCATTGACCACATGCCGAATCACGGTGAAGCCTCACCCTGATACCATGGTCTGTGATTTCTTCCACAATGCCTTCCTGCTCAATGCATACAGATGCTTCCATGAACAAGGTCCCTTATA
>CAYVBH010000280.1:0-5527 GCA_964449015.1 uncultured Bacteroidales bacterium | reverse complement strand
ATTTGGTTTTTCAGAAAATTCATCGACAAAGAACCCTTTGCCGAGATCGGAATTCCCATCAAAAAAAGGGGAATGGATATCGCCCTGGGACTTTCATTCGGATTGCTCGTTATGACCATCGGTTTTGGAATCCTCATTATGCTGGGAGAAATCAAGGTTAGTAACCTCAACTTTCATCCATCGGAACTTTTGCTCAGTATGGTGCTCTTCATCCTGGTATCATTTAACGAAGAGCTTTTCATGAGAGGATACGTATTGAAAAACCTGATGTTATCCGTGAATAAATACGTTGCCCTGCTGATATCGTCACTTGCCTTTGGGGCCATGCACCTGCTGAACCCCCATTTCAGCCTGATCACATTCTTTGTAATCACATTGTCAGGCATCATCCTCGGATTGGCCTACATCTATACAAAAAATCTTTGGTTCCCGATCAGCCTTCATTTCAGCTGGAACTTCTTTCAGGGAACCATTTTTGGGTTCAATGTGAGCGGACAGGATGATTATTCGCTGATCGAACAGATCCGCACACAGGACAACCTGCTTAATGGAGGCCCGTTCGGGTTCGAAGGCTCATTGCTTTCAATCGGACTTCTTGTTATTTTTACAGCGATTACCTGGAAAGTATTTTATAAGAAAGAAGTTGTTCTTGCTTCCCGTGAGGGTACTGATTTGACCAACTTACCATAATGAAGGATTAAGAACTCAAAAATTGTTTAACCCCGTCTGAAAAAACCCGTATAACAGAATAACAGCCCGCCCTTCACTGACAATACATGCTGACGTTTGAAACCAACCGGCATGATGAGAAAAATGTCAAACTAAACTGAAGGATTATGAAAAAGCTGGAATTCAAATTTTACGGGATGCTGTTGCTGGCAGTGCTTTTGGGCCTTTCAACAACAGGTTGCTCAAAATCTGACAGCGGAACAGATGATGATGGTCCGCAGATTGACCAACTCAAAGGCAAATTCGTTTTCGTTTCACGCGACGACGGTGATGCCGATATCTACACGGTAAATGCCAACGGTACAGGTTTACTGGCTTTAACTGAAAACAATGTGGAAGATGTGCAACCGGCATGGTCACCCAATGGATCAAAAATTGCCTACTACACCTGGGGCTACAACGCTCCCAGTGAGGTCATGGTAATGAACAGCGATGGCAGCAATAAGATCCAGATAACTCATGATGCGACAGGACACAGTATTGAAGAGGACTGGCCCACCTGGTCGGCCGACGGAAACAAAATTGCATTTGAGACATATCGCGACGCAGCCATTCAGGACAATGGCACAACCATGCTGAACGCCGATATTTACGTGGCAGCAGCCAATGGCAGCGGAGGCGATGTGGGAATAACCGACCATCTCTTTTATGAAGGAAATCCTTCCTGGTCTCCCGATGGAAGCAAGATAGCTTTTGTACATGAAGAAATATATGAAGCAGGAGGATATAATATTTCAACCGGAAAGGATATCTATATCCTGAATATCAACGGTTCCGGATGGGACCAACTTACAACTGATGGATACGAAAACATGCATCCCAGGTGGTCACCCGACGGCACCAAAATAGTATGTCAGAGCGATGAAGGAATTTGTACGGTTGACCTGCAAGGTAATAAGGAAGTGCTTGTGAATTACGGCGGAAATCCCTCCTGGTCAACCGACGGATCAATGATCATTTTTGACGGTGATGACGAAATCTATATCATGAATGCCGATGGCAGCAATGTGAAGAAAATCCCATTATCAATTGGAGCCAGACAGATTGTCTGGATAGACTAAATAGGAAGAATTCCGTTTATTACCGTTACATTGATACTTTCGGTAATTATGTAACATCATATTCAGTTAATTGCTAAATTTAACAGCTGCAAAATTTGCAGCTGTTTTATTTTAATACAACCCTTATGGCATTAGACTGGTTATCCGGCGCTAAAGACATTACAGGATTGATTTCCAGCCTGGGAAATCTGATTAAAAATAATAGGGCAACCGGAGATCTGTTGCTGAGAGAACTGCATATCAATATCAAAGCTTTTGAAACGGCACAGAAATCACAGGCGGTTGATTATGACCGGCTGCTCGACCTGATTAAAAACGATACGATCAAAAAAGCCCGTCAGGATCATTTTGCTTTTCAAACCATTAAGGCTGGATCTGTCAAAGAGAATCACGTTCGTGATGAAAGAAATAAAAGATATATCGGGAAAGACTGTGCCTGGCTGTTTAAGAATATTGATGAAAAAATCGAAGACCTGCTGAATCAGAAAAAATACTATGGTTCACTTAATCGTATCGAAAGCTCTAACATCGCCCTGCAATTTTCCAATTTGTTTTATAAAATGAAGTTGCTGGCCGAATTCATCAGCGAATGAAATCCGCAGATATCCTGTAATAATTGATACTTCGGTTTCTGAACGCCGGAATCACTATGGTATCCGACAGTGCATCATAATACCTGATCGGTTCCGGAAATAAGGCTTTCTTTTTCCATTTAATAATTGATCTTTCGGAAATATTTCCGAATTCATCTACCGATACTGCCTTTATATAGGATTTTCTGGGATTGCTGTATGTCTTCGGTGTCGCATTTACATCCATATTCTGGTTGTCATCATTAAAGAGAAGGACGACTCCAGATTTTTTCAACGGGGCCATCAGGGCATATGAGCAATAATTGTTGATATAGGGATTCATAAATCCGGTTTCCCTGATAAAACTCCTGTAATCCGATAATTCAAGCCGACCAAGTTCTGATGTGGAGTAATTAAAACTTTGTTTCTTCCTGATCAGCCTGGTCCAGTAAACCTGTCCGAGACCATCATAACAAGTAACAATCAGATGGTTATAGTTATTATAGCTCTGATTAATAACCTGTTCGGCAATGATCATGATCTTACCGTTATTTCTGAAAACCATGTCTGATATCTCATAATCCATCAACTCATCATTGTTGATCATCGGATCCTTGATCCCGGCCAGATCTGCCAAAATTGCATCATCAAACTTGTCCAGCTGAATGCCCTGGATAATGCCAGTTGCGTCATCTATCTTAAAAAAGAAAGTTCCGCGTACACCAACTTTCAGTATTTCCGAATAGAGCCCGGCGCATAACAATTCACCAGCATCACTTCCTATGATTTTTATGCCTCTGATGTACAAATCGGGCAGGGTCAGCGGATATTCCCTGAATATATTTCCTTCACTGGTATACCTGTATATGACATACATATTTTTTACCTCCTGCATGAGAGACAATATCGATTCTCTTTTCAGCAGGCTGAGAATGGAAACGTTGCCCGTTTCATCTACAATATATTTGTTGTCCCTGGGTCCTGCGCCATGAAACATGAAGGTGTCTTTTCTTTTCCAAACCAAACTCAATCCTTCATCAAAAACATAATACTCATTAAATTGAGCACCTGAAAGAGGCAACTTAATTCTTGAAGCAATCAGCAGTTTGGTTTCATGTCTTGAAAGCACAATATGAAAATCTGCGAAGTTTCCCTTAACAAATTCAACTGTGGTTATTTCAATCAGCTCGGTCAACGGGAGCAGGCTGTTTTTATCGAGTTTCTGATAATAAAGAACGGTTGAATTGATTTTACGTTGGGTCACAAAAAGGTACATCTCATTGTGAAAATGAACCAGGGCCTCCAGGTCATAGGCTTTCAACCCCTTGAAAAGTTTGATCGGTTCTTCATGAACTTTATTAAGTTCCTTATCCAGCTTTTCAATAAAATACTGCGATCCCACAAATTTGATTACATAAAAATAATCGCGGTCATGTCCGAAAATCTTATGCATGCTGATGATGCTGCTGAGTACTTCCTTTTCACTGCTTGTAACCTCGATTCCCTGGGCACCTGCCGGGCTCAGGCTTATACAAAAAACAATCGCAATAACGATTAATTCAAGGCCTGGGATTTTCATATCAGATACAACTTAAGTATAAACCAAAGCTAATAAATAGTTGCTACATTTTTGAGGGCTAAGACCGGGTAACCTGAAATCCAACCTGACTGACATTCATTTTCACAAATCTTGCTTTATTATTGGGAGGATTCCGGGTAAGAACCGCCTGGATCCTGGCAGCTGCATCCTTGTCCTTTGCAGCAATCAGCATATACCCTCCCCCTCCTGCACCGGGTAGCTTATATCCCAAAGCCAGGTCGCTGATGTTGTTGATTATTTGCTGAATTTCAGGTGTGTTGGTACCACTGTCAAGTTCATTATTCAGTTTCCACGACCTTGCGATCATGCCGGCAGTGAGGGCGTAATCCGATCGCTGCATTGCATCTGCCATGTGGTATGCATGCTGCTTTATCTCGTTGAGGATACGCAGGCGGGGCCCTTCATTCAGAAACATGCCGCGCACTATCTCCGATAGGATGTTTTTTGCTACCCGGGTGATTCCGGTATAATAAAGCAGCCAGTTATCCTTGTACTCCATGTTGCTGAACAATCCTTCCGGTAACCATCTGATGCCTACTTTTTCCTGTGTTCCCGGGTCGGATTCAATAAGCTTGATACCACTAAAAATGCCACCATACTGATCCTGCCACCCTCCTCCGGTTGTAAGCAATTGTTCAAGTATGAGCGTATTGTGACAAATAACCGGCTGGTCCCATTTCAGCGAGCAAAAGTCTGACAGCGATCCGAGCAATGTGGCAGCCAGTATGGAACTGGTACCCAAGCCAGAACCTTTGGGTATTGCTGCCAGTAAGGATATCTCAAAGCCTCCGCCAAAATCATCCAGCTGCTCCTCCAGTGAACGGTAACGAGCTGCACAGAAATCGGGATGAAATCCGGCCATATACAAGGCAGCCTTTGGAATGGAAAAGACAGAACCGACCTGGTTGTATGACAATATATCATCAAATGAGCAGATGGTTTCAGAAACTCCGTTGTCAATTGATCTGAGTGTAATCCGTTTTTCAGGGCAAAGTCTGATATATACCTGTATTGGCGGCTGGCCGTTCAAATCAACGGCCATGTTAAGTACCGATCCACCATGTTGCAGGCAGTAAGGAGGAGTATCGGACCAGCCTCCGGCCAGGTCAAGCCGGGCCGGACTACGCCCCCAAACAATCTGGTCAGCATGAACATTGAGCTTTGGCATCTGCTTTTTCATTGTCGGAGTGGTGATGGCCGTTCGCAACACATCAAATGCTTTTGCTTCCTCCCGTCTTCCTTCGAGTCCTTTTAACCGCATTACTTCCGACCGGAACATGTGATCCCTGAAACGCAGCATGGGAGATTCATTTTCCGGCAATGGTTCCGGTATTTCCAAACCGGCCTTTACAAATTCACCGGCAATATGCCTGAGATCCGCCTGGTAGAATACACTGCGCCTGTAATTAACTGATAATTTCTTCAGATTTTGCTGCCTGTAACGGTCACGCTGGCCGAACAGCCTTTTCAAATTGGCTATTGCACTGATGTCAGTTGCCGACAACCGTTTCGATGCCAACCACTGTGCCCGTTGTTCATACGGTTTTTCACCTTGCAGGATCCAC
>CAYVBH010000279.1:0-5540 GCA_964449015.1 uncultured Bacteroidales bacterium | reverse complement strand
AATACCTTTTTTTAAACCAGAATGCCACATTCACCAGTCCGATCATCACCGGAACTTCAACTAGCGGACCGATAACTGCGGCAAAAGCTTCCCCCGAATTGATCCCGAATACCGCAATGGCCACCGCAATGGCAAGTTCAAAATTATTGCTGGCAGCTGTGAATGACAGTGTAGTTGCCTGCTCATATGTGGCACCAACTCTTTTACTCATCACGAAAGAGATTAAAAACATTACAACAAAGTAAATAACCAGCGGTATGGCAATCCTGACCACGTCCAAAGGTATTTTGATGATGTATTCACCCTTGAGGGAAAACATGACCACAATAGTAAAAAGTAAAGCGATCAGGGTCAATGGACTGATCTTAGGTATAAACATGGTTTCATACCATGACTTGCTTTTTAGGCGAATCAGCACAAAACGGGTTAGAAAACCTGCCATAAAAGGGATCCCAAGGTAGATGAAAACACTTTTGGCAATTTGTCCTATAGTTATTTGCGCTACGCTGTCATTTACCGGTAAGCCAAACCAACCCGGAAGAATGGCGATAAACACATAGGCATAAACAGAGAATAACAACACCTGGAATAAGGAGTTGAATGCCACCAATCCTGCAGCATATTGGGTGTCGCCTTTTGCTAGATCGTTCCAGACGATAACCATGGCTATACAGCGGGCAAGTCCGATTAGAATTACACCGTACATGTAATCTATATTGAATTGCAGGAAAACAATGGCGAGCAAGAACATCAGCACCGGCCCTATAATCCAGTTTTGAACAAGTGAAAGGCTGAGAATTTTTGTGTTTCTGAAAACATCTCCCAGTTCTTCATATCTGACCTTGGCCAGCGGCGGGTACATCATCACGATCAATCCAATGGCAATAGGTATATTGGTTGTGCCTGATGACAGATTATTCCAAAATTCAGCAATATCCGGACTCAACCAACCCATAACAATCCCGGCAAACATGGCCAGAAAAATCCACAGGGTTAAATAGCGGTCAAGAAACTTAAGTCGTTTTTGTGGGGACATGTTGTTAATTTGATAATTTGATAATATGATAATTTGAAAACCTGCCCGACGATAGGTGGGTTTGGAAATTACTTAATTCGACAATTGATTAATTCGACTATTAATTAGTTCAACCATTGGTTCTTTTTCTTGAAGTTCCAATAATTTTTGTGATGATTTTTTTTATAGGTTCTAATTCTTCTATAAGAAAAGTTGAGTCGGGTAATTTATTCGAGTGTTTACAAAGAAGCAGCCAATATTCAGTTTCCTCCATTTCTTTTGCTGCAATTTTAAACTTGTGAACAAAGTCAGCAATACTTTCAGCATTTTGTGCTTCCCTAGTATTTGCACCAATTGAAGTGCCAGATCTGAACAACTGCTTTGACAATGCGTATTTCTTTATATTGTCCAACTCATCACAAAAATCAACTATTTTCAAAGCAAACTCAAAAGTCAGATTAACAATAATATTATCCTTATATTCATCTTTCATAACTTTAGATTTTTTATAGGGAATAGTTCTGTATTCATTGTCTAATCGTCTAATCGTCGAATTGTCGAATCATCTAATTGCTAAATTCTCACCATAAAATTGATAAAACCTTTCTTTAATTAGATCTCTTACCCTTCTGAATTCGCTTAAAATATATTCTTCAGATCCAAATGCCTGTGAAGGGTCATCAAATCCGATATGCAACCGGTGTTTCACTTTTCCGGTAAAAACCGGACAGGTTTCATTGGCATGGTCACACACGGTAATCACATAGTCCCATTCATCATTGAGATATTCAGTTACGCTTTTCGGGTAATTCTTTGAAATATCAATACCTGCCTCCTGCATTACTTTGACTGCTTTAGGATGAACTTCAAATGCCGGATAGGTTCCTGCTGAATGAACTTCAATATTCCTGTCAAAGGATTGCAGGAATCCCTGAGCCATTTGACTGCGGCAGCTGTTGCCGGTGCAAAGGATCAAAATCTTCATCATAGCCATTCGTTCTATTGAGGTTTGATTTTGTTATAAATTGCGTTCAGGTACTCTTTGTAATATCCCTTGATAATCTCTTCCACTTCTCCCAGAGGTTTTACCGGAACCAGGTCTGCCACTTCGGAATAGGAGAGTTTTGAATTGAACAAAGTTTCAGTAGTTCCCCAAAGCATATGAGTGATCGTCTTTGCTGCTTCATCTTCTTCCATTCCAAATGAAAGAGCAAGCTCCTTGAGCTGTTGAAGCTGGAAGGTAAAATAAGTATGTCCCATAGCACTGATCACCGCGTAAGCTTCAATTTTTGAATCGGATATTTCGGGCATGTATCCAAGTGGTTGAAATAAATCCAGTAAAGCTTTCTTTCTATCCTTGTTACATGATGCAGAGAATGCAACTGGATTGACCCCCTTGTTAACGATGGTTGATGCACTTGGATTCATGCGGGCTACATTGCCGAATCCGTCTAAAAGATGAACCGTTTTTTCGATGTTAATTTTGGGTACCAGGGATAGCAAAACAGATTCTTTTCTTAGCTTCCCTTTGAGTTTTTCAAGCGTTTCAACAGTAATAGGGGGATGGATCGCTAATATAATCAAATCGGCGTCTACCGTTTGTTCAAGAGATCCCGTGGTTGTGGTATCAGGGAATTTCTGCTGAAGGCTTTTCAGCAAATTTTCATTCACATCCATTACCGTGATTTTTTCAAAATGTTTATCGGCATTCTTAAATGCCTGCAGGAGAATTCGGGTAATTCTTCCACCGCCAATAAAGCTGATTGTTTTCATCGAATAGGATTTTTTTTTGAGTTAATTGATTGCAATTATAAAGATCCAAATATAAGTCCGGCTAAAGTAGACAGTACAACCACCAGGGTTACATATACTACGGTTTTTTGAGTACCCATAACTCCCCGTATTACCAGCATATTGGGCAGCGACAATGACGGTCCGGCAAGCAACAGTGCCAGTGCCGGGCCTTTACCCATTCCGGAAGCTATTAAGCCTTGCAAAATAGGCACTTCAGTAAGCGTAGCGAAATACATGAATGCCCCGACAATAGATGCAAAGAAGTTTGATAATATGGAATTACCGCCAACCAGCCATTGGATCCATTCATTAGGTATTACACCTGCTATGGATTGTCCATCGTGTGTAGAACCCAACAGAAACCCGGCCGTAACAACACCTATGGCAAGTAAGGGTAGAATTTGTTTGGCAAATCCCCAGCTGGAAATGGTCCACTCTTTGTTATCGGAGTCTCTTTTATCCAAAAGGGTTATTACGCTCAGGGCCGCAATTCCAACAATCATTGGAACCAATGGGCTAAGTTTCGGATTTTCAATAAAAGCTGACGCAAGTATTGCCGATGTACCTGTTGCCAGGGCAGCATATAAAACCCATTGCCATTTTATTTTGAGAATGTAAATGAGTGAATAGGCCAGAAACAGGCTGAAAAACCCGGTTATATACCATTTATAGGACCAGATATAATTCCAAACACTTGAAGTATCACCGCTTGCCGGGCTGCCCCAATTAGCAAAAACAAGAATTATCACAAGCGTAAAAAAATGAAACGAGGTTTGCCACATGGGCCTTTTTTCGGGTTCGGGCTGGATATTCATCTGCTCTTCGCGCTTTGCTTTTTCTTCTTTACGGTAGATAAGCGACATAATAACACCAATGATAACACTGAATGAAACTGCACCGATAGTTCTTACAACGCCCATTTCAAAGCCCAAGATGCGGGCGGTTAAAATGATTGCAAGAATATTTATTGCGGGACCGGAATATAAAAAAGCGATAGCAGGGCCTAATCCTGCTCCCCGTTTGTGAATGCTTGAGAATAATGGCAGAATGGTACAACTACAAACCGCCAGAATAGTACCTGAAACGGCAGCCACGCTATAGGCTAACCATTTTTTAGCATTGGCTCCAAAGTATCTCAGTACCGAACCCTGGCTTACAAATACAGAAATTACCCCGGCAATAAAAAATGCCGGCAATAAACATAAAATTACATGCTCACGGGCATACCATTTCACTAAATCGAGTGTTGCTGCAATAGCTGTGTTGAACCGGGCACTTTCAATGGGCAGGAAAAATGCCACCCCGAAAATTGCTGCAATCCATAAAAGGATTTTAAATTCTTTTTTTACTTCCATTACTTTAATAATTTTATTTAGTGTTTCGTCAAATCCCGAAACGTATATATAAATTTTTTTAAAAATATACTCTTATAATGTAGTATATACCAATCACGATGAACAGAAGAGCAATAATACGCCGGAACCAGATTTCAAAAGTTTTTACTTTATTGTACACATTACCTATGCCCGATAGCGTATAAGCCAGAATCCATGCAAAAATGATTACGGGAATTCCGGTGGCAACCGCAAAAATCAATGGGAGGTATAGTCCCGATGCACTGGCTACAGTCATGGGAATCAGCATGCCAAAGTAAAGTACACCGCTGTAGGGGCAAAATGCCAGAGCGAAAACAATTCCCAACAAAATGGCATCGAAATAGCCCCACGAGCTTTTTTGTTCCAAACGCGTGCCAAACTTCCCTATGCCAGGAAAACTGATTTTGATGATACCCAGCATGAAAATGCCAATTAGGAGGAGTAAGGGTCCAATGAATTTTTCTCCGTACCGCTGAAAAAAGCCTGAGAAGTGAAATTGGTCGGCTCCAAGCCAAATGATCAGGGCTATTGAAGTATATGTTATTGCCCTGCCCAGTGTGTAAAGCAGTCCGTTTAAAAAAACTCGGTTGCGGTTTTCAATATCCTTACTGATAAAACCAACGGCAATAATATTAGTAGCCAGCGGACACGGACTGATGGCAGTCATTAAACCCAGCACCAATGCCGTTATCCATGGAGCAGAGTTGCTTTCGAGTAGCGCTGTTAAAAAGTCAGTCATTTCAATGTGGCAATTTGGCAATGTGGTAATGTGGTAATATGTCTTGGCTGTCAACACATCATCAACACATTACCACATCAGCATATTATTGCATTAGTGGGTCGACTTTTTCTTTAATGATTAATTTGAATTTTTCTGGGTTGTTGCGGGCGTAAAGGAAGCCTTCATTGGTCAGGTTTATTTTAGTCTCTCCTTTGACGATGAGCAGGGATTGGCCGTCCACCTTCAGTTTCTCGGTCAGGGCTTTGCTTGAAGCCTCATCGAGATTAACCGACTGAAAAGTAACCTTACCGCCATAGAGGCTTTCGATATTGTTTTTGGCTTCCGATTCAACTGCCTTGCAGGTCACGCACCTTGCCGTAAAATGAAAATAATAGGCCTCCACTTTGGAAGAAGCATTGCCGGATGCTTCCTTTTTGTCTGTTTGTGCGTTGCACGACCAACTGCCCATAATTATAGTCAGGGCAAAGCTTAACATAATTATTCTTTTCATATGCATGATGTATTTAGTTTGAATACTTAGATAATACCTGTTTGATCTCCTCAGCCGAAGGAACCCTGCCTTTGATCTCCACCTTTTCATTTACAACCAGGGCAGGGGTAGCCATGATGTTGT
>CAYVBH010000278.1:0-5543 GCA_964449015.1 uncultured Bacteroidales bacterium | reverse complement strand
ACTCATTCAGCGCGATTTCTGCAAAAGAGACACCTTCTTCAACAGTCTGGTCAGGGATATCGGAGATGACAGGAGCAATTTGTCCATGTATATTTACAGAGAAGGCCAAAGAACATATTGCAGATAACATGCAAACAAGTTTAGTTATTCGCGGAAAGATTCTCATAACAAGTGGTTTAATTCGGTATGGCAACAAAGTCAATTGCAAACAGCTACTCCATAAAAAGCCTGCTTTGCAGTGTAACGACAAAAATACAAAAATACAAGGTAAATCGCAGCAACTATTTGATGAAGTGTGCCAAAAAGGATTTTAACACCTCAAATGAATCGGGCAATCGCAGCAGGGCATAATGGTATAAAATCAGAAAGAAGCCTCACGGCCAACTTTGATTAAAGCAACCGAAACATTTCTATCTGCATGATAGTTGGTTCCAAGAATAATAAAACCTCCTTCTGAAACAGGCTTGAATGATACTGCAGTAAGTTCAGTGTCAATACCAAAATCGGAATAGGCCTTTTGAATTCCTGATGCGTCAGCTGCAACAAGACAAAATGCCGAATTAGTAGCTGTGGTGGATACCGTTCCTAAAATATAAATTGCATCGTCTGTATTATAAACGCTGCAGCCAGCATTTTTGCCATTATTACTGTAAGTTCTCCTCCATTCTACGCTGTGGGGAAATGAAGCAAATGATACTGAATTTAGGGCTATGTCAGTTCCTGTGGTTGTTTTTACAGTGGAGAGAACCAGGAAATGGTCATCGTCCAGAACCCTGATGCAGTTACCATCTTCATCTGAATTTGATGAAAGGTAATATTGATCATTAACAACACCCTGATCTGTGGTTTTCATAACAAAAACATTAGGAATGCCCGGATAGGAGGAATTGTTTTTTGACGTACCGGTAATGACAAAACCGCCATCGGATAAAATCTGAATATACTGGCCTACGGCATCCCGGGGTGCATATTGCGAGAGAACTTTTGGTGCCCAGAGCTCATTGCCGCTGTCATCAAGGGCTGCAAGCCAGATTCTCTTAATATTGTCGGATTGCTGTGAGAAGCCGGTAATGATGAATGAACCACCTTCGTTTATTTCGAAATGGCGTGCTTCGAGAATGCCTGTTGATGAAAAAACATGCGACCACAATCTGTTTCCTTTCTGGTCAGTGCGGATCAACAGCACATCCTGCTTGTCGGTAACAGGATTCCGCGAGGAGCCCAGGATTGCAAAACCGCCATCAGATGTAATTTTAAGGCAAAAAGCCCTGTCGTTATAAGTCTGATCACCAACTACCGTGTAGAAGTATTTTGCAGAATCGATTGAATTTCCATATTCATCAGTCCGGATCAGGCAAATCCGTGTTGTTTCATCATCCAGTTTTGATGTGCCGACAAAGGCATACCCGGTTGGCGTTTCAGTGACGTCAGCCGCCGTGAATTCCGAATAATTTTTATAGAACTTGACAAATTGTTCAGCCTGGATGTCGCTAACATCCTTCTCATCGCATGCAAAGGCAATCAGGACTAATATCGCGGTTATGAAAAATATTCCTTTCATGATTAACGCTGTTTTTTGGGCTTGTAAAACGAAAAATAGTAACCGGCTGTGAGTGAATAGGTATTCAATGAGAAATCATCATCCCGGTAATAGAATTTGCCAATAAATTCATTATTGTATGATGCCACAATGTTGTTGATTCCAAAACTGGCTCTTAATCCCACGGCAATTACTCCCCGGGGCACCTTGTACCTGATGCCGGCACCGGCTAATCCGCTGTAGAGCATGTTGGTCCTGTAAGTACTTATATCTGTAGATTCTCCAGACAGGGATTGCATGTTTTCATGAAACTTCCTTGAGGGTTGTCCGGTAGCTCCCGTAATTTTGGCAGCTGAAGCACCCAGGCTTACATAACAATTCACTTTTTTGATATTGAATTCATAGGCCACATAAACAGGAAATTCAACTTTAAATAATTTCTCGGTATAGGAAACCGAGCTCAATCCATCAATCAGGGGCTGATGGATTTCATCAGTGAACTTATACTGATTGGAGGTAAAGTTGAATTCTATGTTTAAAACCATATTTTTTCTGATGTAGCGACCAACGCCTAAACCAACCTGAAATCCGGGTTTCATGGTATTCTTAAGCTCTGCCTGACTTAGGTCGAAAGCTGAAAAGGGCTCAATGATCCGGGGATCAGTCAGGTTAAATCCAGCAGTAATTCCGAACGAGAAAACGGAGGTAGTCCGATACGATTCGAAAAGATAAACAAATTCGATGGGATCATTGGGTGAAACCTCATACTCGGGAAATTTTTTAAGAAATTCGAGCATCGATTTCTCAGCCTCAAACTGATTGTCATCAAAGAGGTAAGCAAGAATGATGAGTTTGTATGCCTCAATCTTCTGAACTCGGGAAAAACCTTCTTCCATGCATGGTGCAAGCATTCCTGGAATTTCATCAATCATACCCTGATCATTCAGTTTCCGGGCTTCCTGGATTTTTGTTGCACAATCATCCTGGGCAAGACATACGCCTTCATTGATAATGAAATGAAGGCAAAGAAACAATGCGGTCAGCGCAGCAAATCGGGGTTTGGGCAAAAAATTGAATAACATGTTGGATCACTATTTATTAGGACAGGTTTTCTGGAAATTGACATCATAACCGACATAGGTATCCCATTCACGTTGCGTCAGGTTTCTTGAAATTTGACCACACATTTGTTCCGCCATGAAAAAGGTATGTGTTGGCCAGTAATAAATATTTCCCTTTTCAGTGGAAGAAATCAGATATTTACCATCGGGACTGAAAGCAATTGAAAGCACCCATGCTTCATGTCTGTTGATGACAATCGGCCGGTTATTCATGTTGTTAACATCCCATATCTTCACTGTTTTATCGGTGCTGCATGTGGCCAGCTGTCGGTCATCGGGACTAAACTTAACATCCTGTATACGTACCGAGTGAGCTGCAAAGCTGTTGGTTACGCGATTGGTGGTTGCATTCAGAATCCTGAGGAAACCATTTTTGTCAGCAAAAGCAATTCGTGTGCCGTTGGAACTGATTGCGACAGCATGAATGGAATTGCCGTCTGACTGAAACACTACTGTCTGTTCTTTGGTTTCCAGGTTCCAGCGTATCAATCGGCCGTCGTCGGTGCCGCCAAAAAGAAATTTTCCTGATGGGGAAACGGCAAGACACCTGACATAGTTTGCCAGGGTTATTAACACACTATTGGTGTTTGCGATTAGATCCCAAATCATGATGGTTTTGTCGGTACTGGCCGAATACAGGTATCTGCTGTCGGGTGAATAGGCAAGTGCGCCAACCCAGCCCTTATGTCCTTCAAGCAATTCAGGAATCGCATTGGCAGTATTCAGATTAAAAAGTTGTATGCCTGAGGTTTGCGTTCCACATGCCAACCAGCGTCCATTTGGACTGATAGAGAGGCTTCTGTTGAAGAATGAATTTCTGATTAGCGGTCTGCCCGTCTTGGTATTGCTGTTCAGGTCGAAACGCAGAATTTTTCCATCAAGCCCGGAACTATAGAATACATTTGTACCGGGTAAGAAAGCCAGCGATTGCACTGATCTCTCATGGCCTGTCAGGTTGTTAAAGCCGGCTCCTTTGAAACCTGCTGTGGCGTCATGCAAGGCCAGGTAAACATCGGGATGTTCGTTCTGTCCGCCGTAATCTTTATTGAACTGATACGCCTGGTAAGCCAGCAGTCCTTTCAGGTTGTTGTCATCAACCTGGGTAGCTTTAACTGCCATGGTTTGTGCAATGGAGAGCATTTTTTTGGTAAGCTCCTGGGTTTTTTCTATTTCAGTTACGCTCTTTTGTTCAATCGCCAGGTCTGCAGCTTTTTCTGCTTCTTCTTTTTGTCTCTGGAATGCTACACTTCTCTTAGCCGCTTCTTCAGCCTGCTGGAATGCGATTATTTTCTCCTGTTCGGCGACCTTCGACTGAAAGAATGCAAGCTTGCCTGCGCGTTCAGCTGAATCTGCAATCACTTCGGCAAGCATTTGTTCGATCTCAGCAATACTGGCTCTGCCTTCAGCCAGAATCCGAAGGCTGTCGGCTTCTTTCTTTCTGTAGATTGCCTCTTCCGAAGCATCTTCGGCTTCTCTTGCCTTTTTAATAGCTTCACCCCGTTGTTGGAAACCCCAAACCGAGATGGTGAGAAAGGCGACCGCTGCTATTAACATACTTGAGGCAAACTTCCTTGTACGATTCAGTTCCATACGCTGCAACCGCACTTTATTTTGTTCTTCCTGCTGGTATTTCTTCTCGCTGGCATCAAGAAAAACCATTACCTTTTCAAAGGCCGGGTTGTATTTTTTTGCCCATGCCAGGGTGGGTTGTTGTGTTTTTTTCCAGTTCAGCGCCAGTTGCAAATCAGGTGGTCTCCACAGACCTGTTTTTCCGACCTGGTATAATGAAGAGGCTTCAGCAAGCCTCAGGTACATTTGTACAGATGAAAACTCTTCATCTACCCATGATCTGAGTTTATCCCAGATACGCATCAGACTTTCATGGGAAATGTCAATTACCGTGTCGCTGTCAATAAAAATCTCTTCTCCCGGGGTAATGAAAGATCTGCCCTTTGCCCTGAACTTGTTCACCACGTCGATAACCTTTTCGTCAGGAACCTGGGCAATTTCAGCAATGTATTTAATGGTAGCAGGGTGGCGTGTGCCCTTGTTGTCGGTTCCTTTTTCCGTGAGGCAGCGGAACATGGCTTTACAAATTACCTTGCCTTCGTCGGTGAGCTCTTCAAAAGCTTCATTGGCATGCATCGACAAGGCATTGTCGATTCTTCCGGCAACTTCGTAATCACGTATGCGAAGCGGGGCGGCGGGTTCATTATTCCGGGTCCAGAATTCCCAGGTCCGCATCATTACGTGCTGCAAAACCGGAAGCTGGTCACTTTTGTCTTCAATGGCATTGAGTAAATGTTGCAGCAACTGAGGATCAATTTCTGCTCCCCCGACAGCCAACGGGCCGGTAATGGCTTCGCGAAAATCATCACGGGTCATCTGAGGAATCAGAAAGTTGCTTTTGTTGATCAGCTTGGTCAATTCCTGAAACTGTGAGCATTCCCCAATGAAATCGGATCGCATGGTAAGCACCACATAAATGGGCTGATCTTTCTGCTTGATGGCATTTACAAGCAATTTTATGTAGGCTTCGGTTTCATTAACAACTGTGATATCTTTACGAGTTTCTTTAAACCGAAACAATTCTTCAAACTGATCGAGAATCAGCAGAATATTTTCATCCTTTGAAAGTTTAATCTGCCTGGCCGCATTAACAAGACCAAATGAACTTCGCCTTAATATGGTGTAAAGAATCTGCTTGTCAGTTTTGATTTCGGCATCTGTTTTATCGCTTTTTTCACTGGTGGCAATGGCCTGGGCAAGATTTTCAACCGGACTGTTTCCAGGTCTCGTAGTAATGATTCTCCATTTTGAACCGGCATTGGTAATGAAACCACCGTATAAAGCCGGTATCAAACCGCAATAAATCAATGATG
>CAYVBH010000277.1:0-5554 GCA_964449015.1 uncultured Bacteroidales bacterium | reverse complement strand
ATATTCCTTGAAGCGGGTGCAGTGCTTGGACCGCCGACGTGCGGACCGTGCCTGGGCGGGCACATGGGTATTCTAGCGGAAGGAGAGCGCGCTGTCTCAACCACTAACCGTAACTTTGTAGGCAGAATGGGGCACAGGACAAGCGAGGTCTATCTTGCCGGACCCGCAATAGCCGCCGCATCAGCAATTACAGGCAAAATATCATCACCCGTGGAGGTGATGTAATGATTAGCGAGATGAAGGGTAAGGCATTTGTCTTCGGAGACGATATAGATACGGATGCAATAATTCCAGCCAGATATCTTAACAATTCTGACCCGGATATACTGAAACTGCATGTCATGGAAGATGCTGACGCTGATTTTTCATCAAAAATCAGCGTTGGAGATATTATTGTAGCCGGAAAAAATTTCGGCTGCGGATCATCCAGGGAGCATGCACCGATAGCAATCAAAGCCGCAGGTATAAGCTGTGTTATTGCAGAGAGCTTTGCCCGGATATTTCTTCGGAACAGCTTCAACATGGGGCTTCCCATATTAATTTCTGTTGAAGCTTCAAGGGACATTAAAGAAGGTGATATCTTGGATGTGAATGCAGATGAGGGAGTAATCAGAAACATTACAACGGGCAAAAAGTACATTTCCAACAGGCTGCCTGATTTTATTAAAGAGCTTGTGGAAGATGGTGGGCTTATTGAGCATATCAAGAAGCGGCACAACATCTGATTTAAGGAAAAATATCAATGAACTGTTAATGCCTCAATATCATTTCAATAGAGTATATTGAAGAAAAAAATGATGAATCAATACTGAATCCAGACAAAAAAAGCCCCCTTGCTTTTTAAAAACAAGGGGGCTTTGCATTAATGATCTCTTACTTCGCTGGTGGTGCTTCTGGAGCTGCTGCATCAGGAGCCGGAGCTGCATCAGGAGCCGGAGCTGCATCAGGAGCCGGAGCTGCTTCAGGAGCCGGAGCTGCTTCAGGAGCCGGAGCTGCTTCAGGAGCCGGAATAGCCTGCTCTGTTGCTGCTGGCGCCGGTGCCTCTTCCTTCTTTGCGCAACCCAATGAAACTGATACTGCGAAAACAACAAGTAATGCTACTGCTAGATTGATCCACTTACTCATACCGCTATCTCCTTTAAATTTTTATTTTTGTTGTCCTGTTAACTGTTTTATTTGTTAATTATTACGAACTGATCATTTCTGTTTTTGGCCCAAGCTTCTTCCGTATGTCCCGGATCTAGAGGTTTCTCTTTGCCGTAGCTTATTGTGGAGATGCGTTCTTTCTCTATGCCAAGAGTAACAAGGAAGTCCATGGCTGCTTTCGCCCTTCTCTCGCCCAATGCCAGGTTGTATTCTACAGTGCCTCTTTCATCACAATTCCCGGCTATTTGAATTGTTACATTAGGATATGCCTTGAGGAAGATGGCATTCTGATTCAATATATCCTGCGATTCCTGCTTCAGATCGAATTTATCGAAATCAAAATAAATGTTCTTTTCCTGCAGGGCTTTAATTTCATCATCAAGGCTTGGGATTGGGGCCTGAGTCTGAATCTTTACTTCTTCTTTTGGTTTTTCCGGTGCCGGGGCAGGTGCTGGTGCTGCAACAGGAGCTTTTACTTCTTCAACCGGTTTTGGAGGTTCAGCCTTTTTTGCACAACCAGCTGTAACAAATGCCAGTGCGATAAATAGTACTAAAAATGATTTGTAGTAAGATTTTTTCATCAGATACCTCCTATTTTGTTTTTTTACGTAAATTACTCTTTCTTATCTGATGGTCAAGCAGAAAAAGGGTCGTTTCAGATTCGATTAAAATAACCATATTTTTTTATTATAATGCCATTAAGGCGTTGTCAATAAGAAATATCTCACAGAATAGCTTCTGAAGCCACTTTGTAGACTGTTTAAATTAAAATGCTCTAATGTCTGACTGATAAATTTTGATCCTAAATAGAAGCTGTTAATTGTTACTGGTATGTTATCGTCATTTATTAAGCTGTTATACATATCAATGTAACGAGACTGTTAAAGCCGTTCTTGGGATTTTCTGATTGGTTCTGAATCTTCATTCAAGAGAGGAACAATACTTGTCGTGTAATGTAGAATATTATTATTTAGTTTTAAGGAGTATCCTCTATAATACTGTCCAGCCTTTCCTCGAAAACTGTCTTAAGGCTGTCGTATTCTGATGTAAGCTTGTCCAGATCATCAAACAGAAAGTTGATTCTGGTTTCGTTTCTGGCAAAAGTGACAGAAAGCTCAGCAATCTTTTTCCCGTCTCTTTCCTTGGTTGCCAGGTCTATTAATTCATTTATTGCTTTCAATTCCTTTTCAAGTGTTTCAATTTCATTTTCTATTTTTTCCATTTTCTGTTCAAGTGGTCTGAGCACTTTTGATCGTTCCGTAATGATCCGGGAACGTGCCTTTCTGAGTTCTTTTTTTCCTGGCATATTATCCGAATAGTTTAAAGGCTGGTCGGTCTTTAATGGTGTTTCTTCGTCTCCCCATCCACCCTTATCGAGAAAATCCTGATAGCTGCCCTCGAATACAAAAGACTTCCCGTCCTGAAAAACTATGAGCCTTTCTGCAAGAGCATGCAGAAACATCTCATTATGCGTTACAAGAATAACGGCGCCGTCAAAGCTATCAATTGCAGCCAGAAGAGCATCGCAGGATTCCATATCGAGATGGTTTGTTGGTTCATCGAGAAGGAGCATATTAACTGGTGTTGCAAGGATTTTACCGAGCATGACCCTGCTTTTTTCTCCCCCTGAAAGAACGGCAATTTTTTTTAGAGCGTCATCGCCTTCAAACAGCATTGCACCGCATATGTTTCTTGCCGTCTGCCTGTCGATATCCGGTGCTGATGCCATTATTTCCTCTTCAATGGTGCGTTTGTCCGCTAGTGTTCCGATGTTGGTCTGTTCAAAAAATGACCATTCTACGCCTTTGTTCCAGATGAATTCTCCCGTGATTTGCTTGAGGCTGCCGGCAATAAGCCGCAGCAGGGTGGTCTTTCCTTTTCCGTTCTGACCGACTACACAAATTTTATCATGTGCTCCGATTGTCATATCAAGGCCGTTTATCAGCGGATTATCAGGATTGAATGAAAAACCGATGTTTTTTGCACTCAAGACATATTTCCCATTATATTCTTTTTCCCTGAAACTGAATTCAAGTGTTTTCAGATTTTCAAGCTTGGTTTTTTTGTCCTGCTTTTCCAGGGCCTTCACCCTTGACTGTACAAGCCCTGCAAGCCGGGCTTTCGCCCTGAATCGGGTAATGAAAAGCTCTACCTCTTTTCTTTTTTTTTCGTCATTCAGTCGTGTCTTTTCATATATTTCTTCATCCTGTGCAATCTGTGAGTAATATTTCTCGGTTGTACCCGGGATTTTGCGCAGTTTTTTTCTGTGAATTCCTATGGTATGCGTAATAACCTTATCCATGAAACCACGGTCGTGCGTAATCAGTATAAGTTCGCGAGGCCAGCTCTGAAGAAACTTTTCTATCCACCTTATCGATGTTATGTCGAGATAATTTGTAGGCTCATCAAGCAGCAGCAGATCCGGTTCGGAAACAAGCACTTTGGCAAGGTTGAGCCTTATCTGGAAACCGCCTGAAAATTCAAGGGGATTCCTGTTCATGTCGGATTGCTGAAAGCCCAGTCCCACAAGTACTTTCTCGACCTTCCATGAATCTTCCTTTTCTGTCTCAATAAGGCCTTTCATGCCTTCTTTGAGTACGGTGTTCTCAGTAAAATCAAGCTGTTGTTTCACATAGCCTATGCGATAGTTGCGCGGGATCGTCACTGAACCCTCATCCGGGGTGTCTTCGCCGGTAATAATCCTCAGCAGTGTTGTTTTACCGTGTCCGTTGCGTCCTACCAGTCCCGCTTTTTCTTTCTGATTGAGCTTGAAGCTGGCGCCTTCAAACAGGATATGCTTTCCATATGCTTTACCGAGATTGTCTATGCTGATCATATACTTATCGTAGATATAAGACCATAAACAAGCTGTCAATCATACAGGTATATTTTAGCCTGAAGGCCAAAAAGCAGCCTGATATTCAGGATGAAATAAAAAAATTGACTAAGATGTCAAAATTAAATTGACATGTCAATCAACTCTCGCTATCCTCTCCTTTATGGCTAAAGATGATAAGCAGAAAATTATTGTTGATGCTGCATTGGAAGTCTTCAGGGATAAAGCATTCGCCAATACTCGCATGGCTGATATAGCCAACCGCGCGGGAGTTTCATACGGTCTGGTTTATCATTATTTTTCAAGCAAGGAAGTTCTATTCGATGTTATTGTCGAATCCTGGTGGAAAAATCTTTACGAAATGCTTGAACGGGTAAAGTCTGATCAGGATGAATTCGAGAACAAACTTCGAATTATAATGAATTTCTTCCTTGACACCTACGAGACCAATCCTAACCTTATGGCGATCTTTGTTACTGAAGTTTCCAGAAGCTCGGTGTACCATACCGCAAGAGGGCTTTCCAGGTTCAGGAAGCTGTTTGAGATGTTCGAACAGATAATGGTTATCGGACAGAAGAAGAAATTTCTTCGAAGCGATGTAGCGCCTCATTACCTTACTTATATTTTCCTCGGTGCAATTGAAGCGTTCATGTCTGTTGTGGTCTTGGGTAACGAGAAGCTTTCGAATGACAGAAAAACCCGCGCCACAAATGCAATATTAAGCGTGTTTCTGAACGGGGCAAAGGTATGAAATCAGGCATGTTTAGCGGCGAGACAGATACAAAGCGCAAAGTCGTTTTCAGAATATATGACTTTGTGAGAGGTATTCGCCTATGCATCTGAAGGGCCAGATACATATCCATACGACTTCTTCGGACGGAAGGCTGACCCATCAGCAGGTTGCGGATACATATTCGGGACTTGGATTTGATTTCATCGCATATACCGACCATGACCATCTCTTGAAGTCAAACTATCGTGATTCTATAAAGACAGTAAAAACCAGGATGATTGTGTTCTCAGGCATTGAACTTACAGTAAGCACGCGCTGGGGATATGTTCATGTCAGCCGTATCGAAGGAGACAAAGAGATACTCCATACCTTTAATCATCCGGGTGAAAATAATTTTTCCGTAAAACATACACTGGAGGCTATTGAAGATGTCTCCAGGGGTCTGAGCATCGATGCGGTTGAAATTACGCATCATGGTTTTCTTACCAGAGAATACGATACTGAAGCTATACCGTATCCAAAGGTTGCAACAGATGACTCCCATTCCGTGCTTGGATGTGGAAGGGCATGGATAGAGCTTGATTCGACGAAGAAAAAAGACTCGATCATTAAGGCTATAAAAAACGGCGACTTTGCATGCTGCTATGTAAAGACGCCGGCAAAAAAAATGGTCATCGCATGATGGCTTTATAACAATCCAAGGAGGTTCAAATATGAAAAGGGTTGCTATCTGTGCAGTCGCCCAGCACAAGATTGAACCGGACATCTGGTATAAGCGTTTTCAGGGAATGCTTATAGACGTTATGGATGACATACGTTCCCAGACCGGTTTCACCTAC
>CAYVBH010000276.1:0-5582 GCA_964449015.1 uncultured Bacteroidales bacterium | reverse complement strand
TGGGGTCGAGGGTTCGAGCCCCTCCGGACCGACAAAAAAACCTGACAGTCACTTCCGACGGGTCGGGTTTTTTGTTTTTGTGCTGCTTTTAATGCTTCTTAACGCCTGTTCAAAATCGGCCATCAGGTCATCAATATGTTCAAGTCCTACTGAAACCCTGATCATACCGTCGGTGATACCAGACAGCTTTCTTTCTTCGGGCGACAATTTCGAATGGGTTGTAGTTGCCGGGTGTGTGACGATTGTTCTTGTATCTCCCAGGTTGGATGATACGGAGACCAGTTTCAGGTTATTGATCAGGCTCATGGCTTTTTTGGCGCCACCTCTGATTTCAACAGATAGCAGACCTCCTCCCAGCCTCATTTGTTTCTTCGCCACAGCATACTGTGGGTGAGAAGGCAGAAAAGGATACCAGACACGGGCTATTCCGAGTTTCTTCTCTAAAAATAACGCCAGTTTATGCGCATTGCTGCAGTGCTTTTCCAATCGTGCAGCAAGCGTTTCAAGACTCTTTGAAAGAATCCATGCGGTATGGGGCGACATAACCGGTCCGGTTACTTTGGCCAGTAATCTTACATCGGCCATGGCTTCCTTGTTTCCCAGAACAGCACCTCCCATGGTACGGCCCTGCCCGTCGATGAATTTGGTAGTGGAATGAACCACCAAATCGGCACCGAACCGGATGGGATTTTGGATAAGCGGAGAGGCAAAGCTGTTATCGATTACAAGGTATAAATTGTGCTTTTTGGCGAGCCTTCCGAGCCATTTCAGATCAATGATATCCATGCCCGGATTTGTAGGTGTTTCGGCATAAAGGAGGCGGGTGGTGGGTAAAATGGCGTTTTCCCATTCATGCTTGTTGTTAACGTCGGCATATGTGTGAGAAATGCCCCATCTTGACAGGATCTGCGTGAGCAGGGTATGCGTGGCACCAAAAACCTGGCGGCCGGCCAGCACATGGTCTCCGGGTCTCAATAGCGATACCATACTCAGGTATACTGCTGCCATACCTGATGCAGTGGCAACTCCATCTTCAGCTCCTTCCAGGGCGCAAAGTTTGGAAATAAGCTCATCTGTGTTTGGATTCGCATACCGAGAGTACATATAACCCAGGCTTTCGTCAATAAAAACATCCCGGGCTTCCTCAGCACTGTCGAAAATGAAACTTGAGGTTTCATAAACAGGCACACTGTGCTCCTTGTGTTTTGAACGGTGTGCCTGTATCCTGACCGCAAGTGTTTCCTGCCTGACCTGATCCTTCCTCATTATTCTTTACTTTCCTTCTTTTTGGGTTTGGCTTCTTTCTTGGCAGCAGCAGCTTTCGCCGGTTTTGCAGTTTCTTTTGCAGCTTTCGGCTCTTTAACTACTTTATCAACCTTTTTGGTCTCTTTAGTTTCTTTTACTTCCTTAGGAGTTTCGTTAACCTCAATTACTTCAACAGGTTCTTTCACTTCTTTCGGCATTTTTACTTCTTTTGGTGCCTTGACTTCCTTAACTTCCTTTTTCTTATCGGCAACGGGCACCACCTGTTTCTTAGCTTTTGCAGTCTTTTTTGACCTTCTTACACCGAATGAACCCTGGAATAGCTTTCCTCTCTTGGTTTTTTTATCTCCTTTTCCCATTTTATTAGTTTTAAGTATTTAATTATGGTTGTTAGTATCAGCAGGAATTAATTAATCCTCCTATCTTTGCCGGTCAAATTTCGACCGTTCAGATAATTCTGAATCGATAAAAATAGCATATTTACAGCAATGTACAAATACAAACACGTAATTTTTGACCTTGACGGCACCTTGTCCGACTCACGACCCGGTATTTACAATGCTTACTATTATACTTTTGAAAAACTTGGGTTATCAAACCCGGGAAATGAGGCACTTAAAACGCTGATCGGCCCGCCCCTGCAAAAAGGATTTTCGGATATATTCAAATTACAGGGAGCAGAAAATGAGAAAGCAGTTGAAGTATTTCGCGAATATTATTCCTCTAAAGGTTTGTTCGAGAACACTTTATATGGTGGTATCAAAGAGTTGCTGGAAGAGCTCAACCGCGAAGGTGTGTTGTTGTATGTGGCTACAGCCAAGTACCAGGTATTTGCCAACCAGGTGCTGGAGCATTTCGGAATCAGCAGGTATTTTCTGGAAATTAGCGGTGCCGATTACCAGGGAAACCATGCGTCAAAAGTAGACCTGGTAGCCGGAATTCTGAGAAGGAACGGCATTCACGATCCGGATTCAGTGGTGGTAATTGGCGATACGCGTTATGACATTGAGGCCGCCGCAGAACTCGAAATCGATTCAATAGGTGTTACTTATGGTTTCACAACTGAAACAGAAATAACCACATACAATCCCGATTACATAGCTTCACAGGTAAGTGATTTATACCCGTTGCTGCTGGAAATGAAGTGAATGGGTCTTCCAGGGAAGAGTTGTCAGCAATCAGGAAAGTTTTTTCAGTATTTTTCTCCCGCGACTTTTCAAACCAGCTGAAAAATCAGGCATTTGCGATTCAATCAGGTGGTAAAGCTCATTTTTGATTTCCGGAATTTCCGCACTGAAACGGTAAAGAATATCCATGCTATAAGCTTTGACAGCAATGGAACAGTTCCCGGACAGGTAATCAAAACACAGGTTCAGCAGAATCGACTTGTTTTTATTGCCCAGGCTCAATGGTATTTCTGAAAAGATCTTTAGAAAATTGCGCAGCGACCCTTCAGATTTCAGTTTACTTAATTCAGTAATGATCCTGGAAACATAGGGTTTCAGCATTTCAGGGAATCTGCAGAAATAAATAGATAATACTCGCGATGCCCGTTGCGACAGAGGTCCACTTTCAGTACATGAGATTTCAAGTAAAGGTTCAATTAACAAAGGATTATCAATTATCATATTGACAGTTAAATCGGCAAGCTTTTTACTTGAATCACCTAGGTGTTCTTTCACTTGCTGAAGCGAAATCTGCTCTGAAGGTTTGCTTTTTGACATAAATTATAATTATAAACAAGGCTGATAAAAATATGCAAAAAAACTAACTTTGCGCAATCATCTATCACAACAGACTTTGATGCCTACAAAACACCCCGAACATATTCAGAAAATAAGGAACAAGTTTGAGAAACTCATCCGGTTGATCCGAAAAAGCAAGGAAATCAGAGACTACTCAAAAATCAGGGATGCCTGTAATGCCATGGTGAACTGCATTGATAGTCCGGAAGATTTTGAAGGTCAGCGTCAGGCGATTGCAGCCATAGAAATATCAGAAATTGCAGTGAGTGAAATCGGCCTGGGAATGACCTCGGTGCTCAGTATCTTCCTGTTGCGCGTGCTTAAAAAACAGAAAACCAACCTGGCCGATATTGAAAAGACATATGGCAAACCGGTAGCTATCATAACCGGCGGACTGAACTCAATCCGCACCTTCGGGAGTAATGCACTGGCACCACAGGCTGAAAATTTCCGCAACCTGCTGCTGAACCTGGCAGGTGATGTGCGGGTTATCCTGATTAAAATTGCCGGGCATCTATACGAGATGCGCTCCTTGAAAAATCTACCTGAGGAAGAACAGATCCGCATTGCATCGGAAGCTTCTTACCTGTATGCCCCGCTTGCGCACCGCCTGGGATTCTATATCATCAAATCGGAAATGGAAGACCTGGCGCTCAAGGTCTCCGACCGGAAAACCTACGATTCCATTGCCCGTAAGCTGGCTCAAACCATGCGCGACCGCAAACAGTTCATCGGTGAATTCATCAAACCCATTGAAGAGGCGTTGAAAAGCCAGGGATTCTCCTTTGAAATCAAAGGACGACCCAAATCCATTCATTCCATCTGGAACAAAATGGTCAACAAGGGGGTTGCTTTTGAGGATATCTACGACCTGTTTGCCATCCGGATCATCCTGAACAGCGAACTGAAAAATGAAAAGTCCGATTGTTGGCAGGTATACAGTACGGTTACCGACTTGTACCAGCCCAATCCAAAACGTCTGCGCGACTGGATTTCCGTTCCCAAAACCAACGGTTACGAGTCGCTTCACACTACCGTGGTGGGACCTGACGGTCGATGGGTGGAAGTCCAAATCAGAACCGAAAGAATGAATGAAATTGCCGAAAAAGGTTTTGCGGCACATTGGAAATATAAGGGTCTCGAAGGCGAACAGGGTTTGGAGGAATGGCTAAAACGGATCAGGGAGGTGCTGGAAACACCGGAACCCGATGCCGGAGAATTCCTTGACGATTTTAAGCTGAGCCTGTATTCCAAAGAGATCTTTGTCTTCACACCCAAAGGTGATTTGAAAAAATTCCCTGCCGGAGCTACGGTACTCGATTTTGCCTATGATATACATTCTGAAGTAGGTTCCATGTGCACCGGCGCCAAAGTAAACGCCAAGGTTGTGCCCATCCGTCATGTGATGCAAAACGGCGACCGTGTTGAAGTGCTGACCTCCAAGAACCAGACGCCCAAAATGGACTGGCTCAATTTTGTGGTCACCTCCAAGGCCAAAACCAAAATTCGTTTCAAACTCAATGAAGCCCGTGTAAAACAGGCCGAAAACGGACGTGAAATACTGATCAGGCGGCTGAAGAACTGGAAAATACCCTTTTCCGATGAGACGGTTCGCAAACTGCTTAAAGCATATAAATTTAAAACTGCCCAGGATCTCTATTTCCAGATAGCCGGCGAAGAGATTGATCTGGTACACATCAAGGAATTGCTACAGGAACCGGTTGAAACCGAAAAGCACGTTGTGGAAACGGAAGTACCGGTTCAGCAACCTGTTGAATCGCTGATCAAATCAGAGGACTTTTTGATTATTGATGACAAACTGGCCAACGTCGACTTCAAACTGGCCAAATGCTGCAATCCCATTTTCGGCGATGACATCTTCGGCTTTGTTACTGTTAGTGAAGGTATTAAAGTACACCGGCTAAATTGTCCCAATGCTGCCCAATTGATTTCCAAATATGGTTACAGGGTAGTTAAAGCACGTTGGAAATCAGGAGGGAAGGAGACTTTATTTACAGTTGAGGTTAATATTCAGGGCGAGAATGATCCGAACATACTCAACAATATTTCCAATGTACTTACCAAAGACCTGAAGATCAGCTTGCGATCGATGAGTTTCGACACGGAAACAGGCATATTCCGGGGCAGGCTGAAGATAACCATCAGGGATACTGCACATTTGGAATCACTGATTGGAAGGCTCGCCGCCATCAAAGGCGTTTTCAAGGTGAGTAGGGTAGAAGGAATAGTACAGTAAGAAAAACTTGCTATTTTTGCCTAAATTTCATTATTCATTAACCTATTTTATCATGAAATTACTCGAAGGAAAAACTGCTATTGTTACAGGTGCTGCCAGGGGTATTGGAAAGTCAATTGCCATTGCATTTGCCAAAGAAGGTGCCAATGTGGCCATCACTGATCTGAGAATTGACGACAATGCCCTGGAAACCGAAAAACAGGTGACCGCACTGGGTGTTAAATGCAAGGTTTACGCATCAGATGCCAGCAATTTTGCTGACACCGATAGCGTTGTGAAAAATATCGTAAACGATTTCGGTACGGTGGATATTCTTG
>CAYVBH010000275.1:0-5586 GCA_964449015.1 uncultured Bacteroidales bacterium | reverse complement strand
TATTCTGGGGTGTCCAGTTTGCCCATCCTTCGGTCCAGTCTTGTGAACCAAATGCACCAACATAATCTACGTGTTCAAAAAACGCATTGTTGATGGTTGGCTGAGCTTTCAGAAGTCCCGAATTTCCTGCAAACAGCAGGGTGAGACTGAATAGCGAGCTGTAAAGTTTCTTCATTAGTTATATATTTGGTTAATAATTGAATGGATGATACTTTAAGAATTAATGTGTTTAAAAACCGAATGTAATTCCTGCAGTGAACGCACTGGCAGGTTTATACACCTGGGTTCGCTGCACTCTTTTTGCATAGCTGTCCGATGCCCCGGGAATCAGCTGGATGCGCTCATTCTGGCGAAGTTCAACAGGCTGGTTGAACAGGTCCTTCACTCCGAACTTGAATGTGGCATGTTTTCCCATTTTCTTACTTAGGGTAATATCAATCAGGTTCCTGGGCATTTGTAAGATGTGTGGAGTTTTATCGTCTCCTACGAACATGAGCCTGGGGCCGATGATGTTGTATAATACACTCACCATAAGTCCGTTATTGGGATTATCATAAAACAGGCCGGTATTGATGATGTAAGGTGATTGCCCCTGCATATTTCTTACTTTTTCACGGGCATTGGGCTCGTTTGAATGAAGTTCACTCTTGATTAGAGCCAGGTTGAATACCACCACCATATGCCGTAACGACCTCAGGATGTTGTCTGCATTTCCCAGCGAGGTAAAGGACTTCCGCACATCAATTTCAGCGCCGAAGCTTTTAGCCATTTCAGCATTGTCGAAGGTGTAATTCCTTCCCGACCCCGCCTCAACCAAATGTGCTTCAATTGGATTCTGAAATTGCTTGTAAAATCCGCCTATTGTGATCAGATCTCCTGGAGCAGGAAACCATTCAAAACGGAAATCGAAATTCTGTATATAGGCATTCACCAATGAAGTATCTCCGTATATGGTCGCTTTTTCTTCGAAGTCGTAATAGGCCTGAAGCGATATTTCCCTAAATTCGGGCCGGTTGATGGTACGTCCGTAGGCGAAACGCAGCAGTGTTTTCTCAGACAGGCCGTAGGTCAGATTTGCCGATGGGAAGAAGTCGATATAATTGTTATCAACTTTGAAGCTTTTACCACTTCGGTCAATGCTCTCAAGAACCTGATTGTTTTTTTCCATTCGAACACCGGTATGGAGCCTGAATTTTCCGAATGGAAGGTTGATTGCAGCGTATCCTGCAATCAGCTTATTACTGGCGGAATAGGAGTCGGTTGGATCGGTTGACTCATCAATTTTAATACCGTTGGAATCGTTGATGTTTTTATCCTGAAATACGCTGTCGAGGGGCATGTACGCCAGGTTCCAGTTGAATCCGAGAACATTACTGATGGCATATCCGATGTTACGGGCCACAAACTCCCTGTACTTGTTTTCGATCAGAATACCCGTGTTAAACTCAGGTGTCAGGTCGCCGAGTTGAAATTTGTGTGCATAATTCAGAGCCCCCACATAAATGTTTTCATGATTTCGCAACTGAAGGCGTCCGATCATTTTTGGATCGGCGTTGAAGTTAAATGACAAGGAATAAGTATTGGTTTCTTCATTCCGGTTCATTTCGACACGGCGGATATCAGGCTGAATCTTGTTGGTGTAATTGTATCCCAGAGTCCAGTTCAGGTTGCTTTGCGAATGCCTGAAGTTAAAGTTGCCTCCCAGTTGCCCGGAATAAATGGTACGCGACTGAAAACTCAATTCAGTGCCCCTTTTGTCGATTCCGCCATAATTGTCACGGCCATCCCGCAAAATAGTTTGTTTGTCGCTGTATTGATTGAAGAAATTCCTGAATTCGATCTTCTGGTTGTTACCAAACACCAGGAGCCAGTTGGAAAGGCCATTGATTTTGTTTTTTGTGGAATAAATATCATCATTGAAGAAGTAAGCTGTATCGGGCTGGTCGTTGGTAAAGTCATACGCCTGGTAACCGGCTCTGAACACCTGGCGGTATTGGTCGCCTACACTGTATCCAAGCGAAGTGGTATTACCAACAGATACCTTGCCGACAAGAAATTTGCGGTTCAGCGTAACATTTAGCGACTGATCAGGTATCGACCGAGTCTTTTCAGGAGTCCATGTTTTGTTGAAGGATCTTCCCAGTGCGGAAACTTTTTCTTTATCCTCTGCGGACGGATCATCGGCCAGATCCCTGAATTCACGGGGTGTGGAAGGGAAATTCCCGGGCAGTGCGCGGGTACCGTCATCAAAACCCAGCCAATCAGTTTTGCCGCCCTTGTATGAGTAAAAGTCCTTAAATGTAGTATTGTACCTGTATCCTGTACCGTATGAAACATCAATGCTGTTATTATCTACGGTATTTCTGGTTTGAACAAGGACCACAGCACCGGCGAAATCAGCAGGTATTTCCGGCGCCGGTGTTTTGTAGAGGATCAGGTTGTCAATGAGCGAACTCGGGATCATGTCAAAGGAAAATGCCCGACGGTCGGATTCGGAACTGGGTGTCTGAACCCCGTTCATCAGCACCACGTTGTATCTTTCATCAAGTCCGCGCACGTTAATGAACCTTCCATCCCTTACGGTTACTCCCGGAACCCGTGAAATTACCTCAGAAGCATCCTTATCCTGTGATTTTGAAATTTGTTGCTTGGAAATACCACTGGCCACCAGGTTACTCGATTTAATACCCGAAATCATGGAAATCTCCGTGTCGGTTCTTTTATTGGCAACGATTTTTACTTCATCCATCTGAACTGATGAGGGTCTGAGTTTGAAATTCAGTTCCACGATTGTGCTTTTTGTTACATCAATGCGCTCTACCAGCTGCTCATAGGAAACATAGCTGATCACCAGGTTGTAAGAACCGGGTGCAATACCGCCCAGGGAGTAATTGCCGTCTACGTCGGTTATGGCACCTTTATTTGTACCCTGTATTAAGATAGTGGCACCAATCAATGTTTCACCAGTTTCGGCATCCTCTATTTTACCTTTTATGGAACCGGCTTGTGCGTAAAGCTTGCCGGTGAAGGAAACAACCAGGAAAAAAGAGAAAAAAATAAACAGAATGCGTCTCGTAATAATGGTTTCAGAAATTTTGGTCATGATGTATATAAATTAGGCTTTTCGGAGGCAAAACTAGGCCTGCAAGCTTACCGGAACGTGAAGAAAAAGGGAAGAAAAGATAAAGATAAGGTTACGGGAATGTTAAGGGCAGGGGAATATGACAGGCAGAAACAGCGTAATTGCGTTTTTGTCAACAATTAACAATTCCTTAATTCAATCGGAACAATAATGTAATGCGTGTCATTTTTATTTGCCATCATGATTCCAAGGTATGAAAGATAAGAAAAGAGGGATTGAACTCGTGGTAATTTCAGATGCGCACCTGGGCACCTATGGATGCCGGGCTGAGGAATTGCACAGGTATTTATCGGGGATCAAACCACAGGTTCTGATCCTGAACGGAGATATTATCGATTTCTGGCAATTTTCAAAACGGTATTTCCCCAGGTATCATATGAAGGTAATGAAGGATATCATCAATCTGTCCGCGAAGGGAACCAGTGTATACTATATAACCGGTAACCATGATGAAACTCTGCGCAAGTTTTCAGGAACCAGGATCGGGAATATTGAAATAGTCAATCAGCTTGAGTTCGTGTTGAACGGGAAGCGGACCTGGTTTTTTCATGGAGACGTTTTTGATGTGATCATGCAACATGCCCGTTGGCTTGAAAAAGCAGGTTCGGTTGGTTATGATGCATTGATTATGCTTAATGTTATAATTAATAAGGTATATGGGTTGTTTGGTAAAAGGAAAGTTTCCATCTCACGCAGGATCAAGGACAATGTGAAGCTGGCAGTTAAATACATTGGTAATTTCGAGAAAAATGCCGCCCGGCTGGCGCTACAGAAAGGTTACCATAGTATAGTATGCGGGCATATCCATCACCCTGAAATTAAAGAAATCAGGATCAATGAAAATGAAGCAGTAGGCTACCTGAATTCCGGTGACTGGATCGAAAATCTCAGTGCCCTGGAATACAACCAGGGGGAGTGGTCTCTGTTCACCTCGCAGCATGAGAAGAACGCTTTTGGAGATGTTATTGAAGACGAGTACAATCGGAGCTGGATCGACATGAATGACAAGGAGATTTTCAGATTGGTGATGAAAGAATTTCAGTAAATATGAAAGTATTGTATGCCATACAGGGAACAGGCAACGGACATGTAAGCCGTGCCAGGGAAATCATTCCGCTTTTGCAGAAAAGATGTGAAACGGATATTCTGATCAGTGGCTGTCAGGCTGATTTGGATGTGCCTTTCCCAGTTAAATACCGGTTGGAAGGGTTGAGCTTCATTTTTGGCAGGAAAGGAGGGATTGATTACAGGAAAACCTATAAAAAGGCAAACGTCAGAAGATTAATTGGCGAAATCAGGGAGTTGCCAGTTACCGACTATGATTTTGTGATCAATGATTTTGAGCCGGTTTCTGCATGGGCTTGCTATCGTAAAAAAATTCCCTGTATATCACTAAGTCATCAATCTTCATTATTAGATAAGAACACGCCGAAGCCGGTTCATAAGGATCCTATAGGAAGTTTTTTACTCAAGAACTACGCCCCGTCATCTTATTATTTGGGTTTTCATTTCAGCAGGTATTCCAATCAGATATATACCCCGGTAATCAGACAAGAAATCAGGGAGGGTGTCCGGTCTGATAAAGGCCATTATGTGGTGTATTTACCGGCCTATGATGAGAAGGGGCTCGTCAAGGTGTTGCGCAAGATAAGCGATGTGGATTGGCATGTTTATTCCAAGCACGCCCAGGTAGCTGTTGAGGTCAATAATATTCAAATTAAGCCGGTAAGTGAGCAGGCATTTCTTGATAGTTTACTTTCCTGCAAAGGTGTTTTGTGCGGGGCAGGATTTGAAACACCGGCTGAAGCATTGTATCTGGGCAAAAAGCTGATGGTGGTTCCCATGCCGGATCAGTACGAACAACAATTTAATGTATCAGCCTTGAAGACTATGGGTGTGCCGGTTATCAGAAAAATCAAGATATCGCAGATTGAAAAAATTGCAGAATGGGTGAGTTCGGATTATAAGATTGAGATCACCTATCCTGATTTGACAGACAGGATCATTAACCGCATATTTGAAATGTATGTGGAGGGTGAATTACCCAAGGGTAAGTGGAAAGAGAAGTTCAGGATGCGACTTGAAAAGAAATAATCACGTTAGTAATAAAGATAGTCTCAGATAGTGTTAGGTGAATGAGGCTTTTCAAACCCTGCCCCTGGTCCGGGCAGGGGTTTTTTTGTTTAGGGGTTTTCAACCGTAGAATAATTTGCGAGAAGTATTAGGAATTTGCCCTCAATAAAATAATGTCAGCAAATGGTTTCAAGCTCAATATTAGGGTAATCATTTTTTAATCGTAACGTAGGGTTTCTTCATGTTTGCTTTCTATTAACTTAATAATCTAGGGTTAGTTTTGACCGGATAATAATTCTTAACCCTATATATTATGAGAAAGTATCTACTGATTTTAATATTTTATTTTACTTTCTTACCCTATGTTGGAG
>CAYVBH010000274.1:0-5598 GCA_964449015.1 uncultured Bacteroidales bacterium | reverse complement strand
TTAGGAGGACTTTTTCCAATAAACAACTTGTTCAACATACCAAAACACATAAGATTCATATCATTCCTTGTCATAGTGAATTTAAGAAGATCATGGATAAGATGCCTATCAGGATTGATAGCCAATACTTCTTTGTTCATCCACATGGAAAACTTACAGGGAAGCATTATTCCCTAGGAACAATGGAGGAGATCTGGAATAAGGCCTGTCAACAAGTGGATGAGGCCATTGATATGTATTCTGGATTGAAGCATTCATCATGCAGCCAGTATATCAATGAAAAGCATTATTCAATTGATCAGGTTCAAATGTTGACTGACCATGCCAGAAGAGAGAGTGTAAAAAGATATGCCTCAGTTCAGTTGGATGAAAAAAGGAGATTGATGGAAGGAAAGCAGGCTGTCTGTTTAAAAGAAGAAATTAAATAAACTTTTCTTATTTAAATTGAAGTTACTTATATCAAACAAAAAGGAGAAAACTTTTATGATTGAAATATTCTGTGATGGTGCATGCAGCGGGAATCCTGGTATGGGAGGCTATGGATGCATCATCCGTTGTGATGGGAAAGAAACGGAATTTTCAGGGAGAGATCCAATGACAACGAATAATAAGATGGAGTTGACGGCTGCAATTAAAGGACTTGAGTCTTTAAAAGTGCCAAGTAAGGTTACTGTTACTACTGACAGTCAATATCTTGTTAAAGGTATGACGGAGTGGATTAATGGCTGGCAGAAGAAGGGATGGATAAACTCCAACAAAAAGCCTGTGTTGAATCGTAATTTATGGGAACGACTTATCGAATTATCAAGGAAACATGAGATTAAATGGGTTTGGGTAAGAGGTCATGATGGTCATTATGAAAATGAAAGATGTGATGAGTTGGCAAGGCAGGCAATAGATTCTTTCAAATGGTGATGGACATCATTTGGATAGAAGTTAAACAACTTTTTTATGGAGGGAATTTTATGAAAAAGGCAGATTTGGTTAATGAGGTGGCAAAGATTACCAATACAAAGAAGGAAGCAGCAATGCTCATAGAGATTATCCTTGGCACTATCAAAAGAACTTTAAAAAAGAGAGAAGAAGTTTTTCTTTCTGGTTTTGGTACTTTTAGTACTACCAAAAGAAAAGCAAGGACAGGCAGAAATCCGAAGACTGGGGAAGCAATCAGAATTGCAGCTAAGGTTCTACCAAAATTTAAGGCGGCTAAGGCGTTTAAGGAAGCAGTGAAGTAAAGCACTTTACGTTTTAGATTAATGGATGGCAAAGCAAGCATTGGGATGGTGGAAACACCTATCTAAAGTATTAGAATTAATAATCTATTACCTGTAGTTTCACCCATTTAAAAGTAGTGTCGGAATACTTTACAGCCCTAATATACCATAAATAATTGTAATAATTACATAATCGTTAAACAAAGCTTGTTTTTGCCTCTTTTAAGTGTCGAAATAGTTTACAATCCAAGATTTTGATTAAGAATCAAAGATTTGATTTTATGTAGAAGAAAATATTTTGATATCTGTAATCCCCATCAATCAAGCCATACAGCCAACAAATACAAAGTATTACATGACTTATTTGTTTCAAGGAACGATTTATGCAAAAGTCGAGCATAAAACTTAAAAGGGGGAATATTTATGAGGAGAAGCAAATTATTTTTCAGTATTATTTTTATATTATTTATATTTATGCCGATCATTTCTCTGGCGCAAGATCTTACAATATCCAGTTCAGGAACATTTCAAAATCCGACAGGCGACGCTAATATGGCTGTCAGCTATGGTACTAACTCCTTTACATGGGGAGTGGGGAGTCCTCCTTCACAACTTTCGTTCAATGGCAGTACCAGTGATATTACTCTTGGACAGGAATTTTCATTGGGCACATTAAGTTATTATAATGGATCGCTACAAGGTGGAACACTTGCTAATAGTGTTGAATTTGTAAATCACATTTCGACAAGTGGAGTCAATAATTCATTGGACAATACATTTAAGTTTGAGCTCGTTAATACAGCAAACAATTATGATCCATGGCAAAGTGCAGATTATGTTCGTTTCGGTAATGCCTATGATCCAACGCAGTCATTCTCACTTAATAATACCGACTACACGGTAAAACTTACCAGATTTGCCAATTCTACTAGCGCTGGGACTACAACGGTCAACGAATTTCATGTGCAAGAAAATCAGAGCGCAAGCGCTGATTTATATGGGGTTGTTACAACATATCCTAAAATTTATGGACTTTTCATTGGTACTAGGGATGAACTTCCGTTGGGCATTCTTAGATCGGATGTACAAGCCACTAATTTGTACAATTTATTTAGAAGTAACTATAATAATTACGGCTATGCTGATCTAGTACTCATTGATGTCGAAAATGAGCAATATGTGAAAGCTTCTGCACCTGGCGTCATAAATGAGGGGTGTTTCAAAACTTCTCAAATTGATGAAGCAATTGCTGAAATTTATAATAAGATGAAACCGAATGATACTTTCATGCTTTATATGTCAGGTCATGGAGCCCAGTCTTCAACTGGCAACGAAATCCCAGTAGATTTAAATAGAACTGATCCACATAGCCAGCGGGTGACACCTGGTGATGAGGCTTTTGTGATGGGTAAAGATTCTGATCACTATCTGACTGATGATCGTCTTTATGAATATATGAGAAATATGACAGATGTTAACAAAATTGTTCTGGCGGATTTTTGTGTCTCTGGTGGATTCTGGGGGGGCAACGATGAAGGTGATCTCGATAGATTAAATAAAATTGCGATTTTAGCTGCAGCACAAGAAAGTGGATTTTGGCAGTCTTCGGGGATGCTGGAATTTCCAGAAATGGCATATTCGATTTTTGGCAATGTATTACAAGACGCACTTACTAAAACTGAACTCGGTTATATGAAGGCAGATTCCGACAAAGATGGCATAGTTGAATTTGACGAGTTAAAATCATGGATGGAAGATAAATCCCACTTAAATCCATTCCTTGGGGTTGAAGTATTCGAGATGGGATATGGAGATGTATCCACCTTCACGGCCGATATGTATAATCCAGATTTCTTTAAAAGTGATGACTTTGAGGACAATATGTTTTCTTTTCCAAGATCAGCTGTCCCCGAACCCGCAACCATGTTGCTGCTCGGTCTTGGTCTGATAGGATTGGCAGGCGTTAGGAGAAAGTTTAAGAAATAAACCTTTCATACATCATGTTTCTTGAAGCATGGTGTATTCTACATAAAGGTAGGGTCAGAAAAGATCCTGCCTTTATATTTTATATAAACTTCAAAGCAAGTGTGTGATGCTTGAAGTCTTAAGTTTACAAAATATACAGTGGTTTCAGCTTGAAGAAACAATCTGAAATAAGACATTCATAATCTGATTTTAATGGATATTGTATTTTTTTTGATGCACAAATAAAGATAAAAATAAATATTGAAAGGAGAGAATAGGATGAAGAAATATGTGTTATTAGCTTTGGTGATAATCGGACTAATGAGCTTAAATGGATGTGTACCTCGCAACAATTTAATTGAGGCTGACGAAAATATGATCAAGAATTGCAAGTTTGTGGGAACTTTTGATACTTCTTATTATACTAGATCTGGGGCAAAGGCATTTGCTACGAAACAAGCTGAGGAAAAAGGAGCAACACATGTAATTTATTCACCAATAGTGGTGCAATCTTATAAAAATGGTCAGGGACAATATCTTGCTGAAGTAAAAGGTTATAAATGTAATGGGAGCAATTCAACTTCAACTAAAAAATCAGACGAAAATGTAAGCAATACAACCTCAACAAAAAAGGCAACCAAACAAAAAAAAGTTGTACGATGATGTAAATAGTATAACACAACCACAATTTAAATATAGCCAAAGAGAGTGGCAGGGTCAGCAATGATTCTGCCTTTTCTTGTATATAAACTTTCATAAACTTCAAATCCAGTGTGGGATGCTAAAGTCGGAATGTTAAAGAAAAAAACAATTAACTTGTATTAAATCCATCTTCTAGTTTTTGCTTTATACTTTAAATATTCATTTCCTAATTCTTCTTCGCAAATTACTTCTTCTTTTGGAATTACATAAAAATTAAATATTAAAAAATTTAAAATTGGTACAATGAAAACAACTAAATTCCCTAAAAAAAATGATAATCCAAGAAACAGGATGACTGTACCCAAATAGATAGGATTTCTTGAAATTCTGTAAGGTCCTTTTTTTATGATTTTTGATGGAGAAAATCCCGGTACTATTGTTGTTTTGTTCATGTAAAAAGGAATCGATGAAAGTATAATAACGATTCCACCTATGCTCACAGTAAAAATTGCCAATATTAAATTGTAAGGTGGAATAATAAATTTGTAAGGGAATTTACTATTTAAAAAAATAGCAAGTCCTAATAAAGCTAAATCAATAATTGGTGGTGGAATAATAAATTTTCTATACATGACAATATCCTTTTATCAAGTAGCATAAAAAGACAGAATGGAGAAATGAGATTTTAAGGTTAAAGAAAGTTAAAGCCAGGTCAGATGAGAGTACCTTCTAATAATTTTCGATGAGTACTTTTCGTTTAAGTTGATATTCTTCTTTTGTGATTAATCCGTTGTCTAAGGCAGTCTGCAATTCCTGTAATTTTTGGCTTAAAGATTTAGATGCTATTTCATCTTTCTCTTTCTGATTCGTCATACTCTTATTGTATTCAGCCTTGCACAATATGTAATCTTGGATTATGGGATCTTTGATGATATCGAATGTTACTTTATGAATTGCGTAGGCTGCTGCACGCATTGGCGATCCATAGGTACTATCTTGAGCTCCATAAATCCATGTATATTGCTCTTCAGGAATGTCTATTTTAAGCTTAACATCGGCACCTTGACCCCAAACACCTTGTATGTATTCAGCATTATTTAAAGAAACTTGAATTATTTTAGTGGATTTATTATCTACTTTTACGTTAAATTTTTCAAATGCAATCTTCATGTAATCCACAATATGGTTTGTTAATTCCTTTGGGTTTATGTAGGGAAACCCCGATACTTGTCTAAGACGAGGGTTGATGTTATGTTTATCATCTCTTTTCTCTACATTAACAATATTTACTGATGGAACTTCGGAACATTTTGATCGTGCTCCAATATTTGTGAAACTATTATTATACAACCCATATAATTTGTCCGGCTGAAGCTCATCAGCTATTATTTTTGTGTGATTTAATGAACAAGATGTTAAAAAAAATGGTAGGCAAGAGAAAACAACATATATCATCAATAATCTTTTCATGTTATCCTTCTTTCTTTATAACAAATATGAAAATGTTAATAACATTCAAAACTTTCTATTTATAGTATTGATTATGCATCAAATTGAAAACCCCGCACTCTTTTCGATAAACGGGGTCAGCAATCAATGCCACCATACATCACCTCAACAGGTTTAAATGGTACTTGAGCATACATGGATATTTTGAATTATGAAAAATCTCCTATAAGTATCTCAATATGTCAACCCAAAATATAAAAAATTCTTGTTAACTTTCAAATCCAGTGTGGGATGCTAAAGTCGGAAGGTTAAAGAAGGTTAAAGCCAG
>CAYVBH010000273.1:0-5599 GCA_964449015.1 uncultured Bacteroidales bacterium | reverse complement strand
TGTATGCCCTGTGGCAAGAGAATTGCAAAAATAGCAAAATTTTGCTAAGTACCAAGAAGTAACAGGGATTTCACGGCGTGCAAAATTGCCGGATTAATGAGGTAAATCGATATGTTTTTTAATCAGGCATGTCAGGTGCAGTTAGAAACTACACCAAGCGTAGCTGGGCAATGGATGGAAATCATCGTGAACCATCTATTTCCCGGCCTCAATAGCCCAGGGCCCGCCTTGTCGGCAGACAGGCTTCAGCCCACAGCTGAGTGTTGTCTCATTGCTAAGCGAAATCTCCAGACTACGCTCAACCTGTATTTACATCATCTCATCCATTCCGCCGTCATCGGAATCGCTGTCGTCCTGCTGCCTATTTGCAGCCTGCCGATAGTTGTTGATGCGGAAAGTGAGGTTCAACATCACTACAGGCGATTCTCTTCTGCCCTTATTGTAGTTATAGAAATTGCTGCCTTCCGAAATGTTGGTAGACATCCCTGTCGAAAAAATATCTCGGGCGTTAAGTGAAACAGTCAGTTGTTTCTTCAGTAATTCTTTGCGAAGTGCCAAATTGACCACAAAAGATCCTTCTCGCTTACCTTGGAGCGTATTGGAAGGACCGTTATAAAATCCCGAAAACTGAAACCGGGTATCCCATTTCATCATGAAGGTTGAACTGAAGTTGGTTCGCCACGATGTGGTAACTGATTTGACCTCCTCACTTTCGACACGTCCGTTAAGCTGGTAGCGAAAAAAGTTACCTGTTACATTGAGCTGCCACCACCGGGCTATTTCCCAATTGGTCATCAACTCAACACCCAGTGAATTATCCTTATTGGCATTCACGGTGGTGGAAGTGAATACCTTCCGGTCTGCAATGGTATCGTAACCGCTCAGTCGGGTTATTTTGTCAAGGGTACCCCGGTAATATGTTTCAAGCGAAACAAAACCTCTTTTATGGGTATACTGATAATTCATCTCGAAAGCATTTGAGAATTCGGGTCTCAACGCCGGATTACCAAAAGATACATTGTCAACGCCCTGAAATTCCTTAAAGGGATTCAGGTCGCGTTCCCTTGGCCGCTGTATTCGGCGTGAATAGGTAAACTGAACCTGATGGGCATCGGAAATCCTACGTGTTAAATAAAACGAGGGGAAGAAATGCAATTTCTCATAGGTGAATGATTCGTTAATTGTTATCTGGTCAAGAGTTCTTTTGTTATACTCAGCACGCAAACCAGCCTGGTATTCAAATTTTCCAAGTTGCGCCGAATAAATCAGGTAGGCCGATTGCATGGCGTCAAGATATTCCATTGAATTGCTGATTGAGTCGTTCTGCAGCCATTCATTACCGGGCACCACAAAATCTTCATAAATATATTTCGCTTCATCGGCATCCCATCTCGACTGTAAACCAGCCTCAATCTTTCCGCTTCCCAATGGTTTTGTATAATCCAGTTCGGCACGCAAAACCTGTTCCGGAGTTTCCGTTATTGACCGCGCACGACTCGGTTCAAATCCGGTGGGTATGTACCTCATATCGGTCGACCTGATGATGTCTTCCTCTTCTTCATCTTCACGGGACGATTCGTAATACACGCTGGCCATAAGTTGATGACCGTTATCATCAAACTTCTTCTGATAATCCAGATTGAGGTTGTAAAACAAATTGTTATCACCCGAAACATTTTGTGTGATATAAAACGAATCCCGGGTGGCTGGCTCGGTAAACCAGTGGCTGTTACCGTTGAAATCCCTGCTGAATTCTCTTGCACCAACTACTCCAGATAAAGACAACGTTGATTTATCAGTCAATGCATAGTCAATTCCTGATTTCAGGTTATAAGACTTCCTTCTGAAAACTCCGTCACTTGTTGTCAAAATTGTTGTGGTTGTATCATTCACGTATGTTCTGCGCTCGTTTTCCCCTTCATTATAATTTTGCTGATCGGCAAATTCACCTCCAATGAAGTAATTGAGCTTGTTGCGCCTGAAATTGAGCAGTAAATCAGCCGAATATTTGTTGCGTGTGCCTACGGATACATTGGCAATGCCGCCAACGCCGTTGTTCTTCTGCTTTTTCATGATCACATTGATAATACCCGCTGCACCGTCGGGGTCGTACTTGGCTGAAGGACTGGTGATGATTTCCAGGCTCTGTACCGCGCTTGCGGGTATTTGCTGCAATCCTTCGCTTCCTCCTATAATGCTTGGTTTTCCGTCGATCAGTAACTGGAAATTACCGCTGCCACGCAGACTTACATTGCCCTCAACATCGACCTCAATAGAAGGTGTGTTTTCCAATGCGTTGACAAGAGAGCCTCCGGATGCCGACAAATCCTGGGCAATATTCACCACCTTTTTGTCGATTTTATATTCCACACGCTGACTTTGCGCCACTACAGTTACTTCTTCTATCCGGGTAACATCGGGATGCAATAGCACATTCCCAAGGTCAAGCGCTGTGCGCTGGGAACCGATGTTGATTGGGAAAATCCGCCTGGGAACATAACCTATAAAATTGGCGTCGATATAATATTCGCCGGCCGGTAAATCCTTAAAAACAAAAGCGCCGTCAGCACCGGTAACCAAACCGTTAACTAGCGATGAGTCCTTTACCCTGTATAATCCAATCGTTGCATATTCAATAATCCCACGGGTAGTAGAATCAAGTATCATTCCCTTTACAGTTCCGGCCGGTAATGCAACCGCACCTTCACCTGTGAAAGCGTCGTTTGCGAAAACTGAAACTCCAATAAAAAAAGCTATTATTGAACCCATTACTCCTCTCATCTCTTCCTAATTTTTAGCACAATATGATTTCAACTAACAACCAAATAAACAGCGTAAAGCGGTAAAAGGTTGTTAAAAAATTTGCAAAATCGACCAAGCCTGTAAACAAATTGACAAATAGGAAGAATTGATCGACTTTGACTGCGCCCTGAAAATCGGTTATCAGAACTTTAAGGCAAGCTGTAATTTCAAATCGGTTCGGGTAGGAGCGTTGATTCTGTCCCAGCCCGAGCTGATTTCTTGACGGTTGGTGAAATAGGTGGTAGATAACCTGACCCGGAAAGACCAACTCTCTGACAGGTTGAACCGTGCCATCAGGTAACTGCGAAGTCCGGAATCATAAAGGGGTGCAAAAGAAAAGCCGGTGCTCAAATCATTTTCATAAGCATAAATACGGGTAGAATAATCACTTGTGTTAAACCAGGCCAGGCGGCCATCAATAACAAGTGGCAAATGATTTGATTCATATCTCACATCGTGATAAACCATGAAACCGGTTGATGTTTTGGCTGAGGCCGATCGGGCAAATATCATTTCAATCCGGTTTTGCATGATGATGTTTCTTCCGGTTCGGTAACTTATGTGGTAACGAATCCCTGACCTTTCATCGGTAGCAATATCAGGTAACTGAGTTCCGGATTCTTCATCTGCCGGATTGTTTTTGTATTTCAATCTCAGGTACATTGTTGTTGATTTTTTTACCTTATAATCAACCTGAAGCAGATAATCACTTCCGGAAGCAGGTGCACTCAGGTTCGGTTTCAACCAGGGAAACCGGTAATAATCTGCATATCCCGAAATGGTGATTCCTGGTATTGGATGCAGCACCAATCCAGCATAAAATCCTTCCTCATTGTTGCCTGATGAGTTCTCACAAAACGCCGAACTGTTCAGGCTGATGTACCCGGAAGACAGATCTCGGTAGAGCAGCGAAAATGTGGCATACTTGTTCACATTCAGCAGGAATCCGTTAACAAATGCCCCATGTTTGTTCCCTATTGCAGCTTCACCAAACAGCTGCACTTTCTTAACAATCAACGAATAATCAATTCCCCAATTCACCAGGTTGTTCCCTGAAAAATCATGCAGATCTTCGGGTTTATCGCCGGCCTCGGCAACCTTGTCGAAATGATAACAGGTAAGCGTCGAACCTGCTCTCAGGTAATTGTTTCGGTAACTGATGTTTCCGCCATATACTGTTTCACCCAGTGTTTTCTCATCGCTCACTTCGGAATGTGTGCGGTGGTAGCCGCTTTCCTGGAGCGACGAAAAAATCACATCTCCCGATTCAAGTGTATCAGTGATATTGACATCCTTCTTTTTAAAAGAGAAAAAACCGGTGAAATCAACCTTCCCAAGCGAAGTACCGACTGCCGCACCTCTGAAGAAATTATTCTCATCGGTTGAAGAATAGGGTTTCAGTCCATTCTGTCGTTTCACAATGCCAAGGGGTAACGACGATTTGCCGGGTGATGTTCCGCTCCATAAAACCAGCCCCTGACCAAATGCCAGCCGGTAATCTCCCACAACAGCCGATTTGATGAATTTCATATTGCTTCCCATCACAAAGGCCGAGTTGTAATCAAAGCCATGGCGGTTTGAGCCCCTGAAAAACTCCTCTCCCGGATCCTTTTCCAGGGTAATGCCTGCCTGTACATGTTTCTTCAACTGAAAACCGTATTTGAGATGGAGCAACCAGGGACTTCCCGGATACTGCATTTTGCCGGTTGTTGAATCGAAGACCTGATATCCCCTGACTTCTTCAAAAACTTTTCGCGTTTTAATCAGCAGATCATGGTTACCCGTTTTTTTCACACCTGGTTTTCGGGTTAGACTGGTTTCCAGGTCATCAACATAGATAAAAGGGAGTACCCTGTTAATCACATCCTGTGTAAAGCCATATACCAGCTGTAATTCATAAATGGTCAGGAACGGACCATTCTCTTCGCGGTATTTTAAAAGATTGGCTATTTGAAAATCAGTGAGGAAGAACAGTTTCTGTAAATCAGTTGTGGAAGCGTCGTTCAAATTGAGCGGATGCGCCTGAAGTTCCTCCAATTCATTCAGAATTGTTTCAAAATCGGCCGATACGCCATCTTCTGCCGGCATGGATTCCAGTACCCACTCTCTGAGATTGTATAAATCGGGCGATGTTTCATGTTGCGCCCATGATGCAATACAAAAGAACAATCCTGTTGCCACAAGAAAACAACGAAAGTTCATGCCATTAACGGTTTAATGGCACAATTTAATAAAAACCAACGAATTAATTGTCAGTACACAATGAAGAAATTAAGCTCAGGCTGCAAACGATCATTAGTTACGTTTTTTTAAACGCAACATGAGCACATCATGACCTGGAATAACAGCTTTCAGAGCAGTTCCTGTGGTTCCTGAAGCAGCTTTTGTCCACAAATTTACCAGATCATATTCCGTATGTGATGCATTCAGGTCTTTTTTCGAGAGATCATCATATACACGCTGTGTCTTCCAGTCGAATTCAATATTGCCTGGCTTTTTGGTCCTGTTCAGAAAACAAACAGCCCAGTCACCGTTTGCCAAAGGCTTAAACCAGGTTTCGATGCTGTCTTTTGCAGCCAACTTGAATCCCTGAATACCCAGTGGATCCTGGTTCACGGCAATAACATCCTTATTGGTGAGAATCTCAATGGTTTCTTTGGTCATGTTTGCCAGGTCGTTACCGGCCATAAGCGGAGCTGCCAGCATGCACCACATCGACATGTGGGCACGATCCTGGTTCACGGTCATACCATTACCTATCTCCATCATATCGGGATCATTCCAATGACCAGGGCCT
>CAYVBH010000272.1:0-5602 GCA_964449015.1 uncultured Bacteroidales bacterium | reverse complement strand
CTGTTTGGTGGATCAGGCAGTGCATTCTTCAGGCCCTGGCCGAACAATCGAGGATCGTCAGGTTGCCGCTTAACAAAATAGGTGCACTGAATAAGATCAACAGGGCATTTTCCCAGTTGGAGCAGGAACATGAAAGAGAACCCTCACCTGAGGAAGTTGCCAAAATACTGGAACTACCCGAAGGCAAGGTTGCCGGCACACTGGAATTATCCGGAAGGCATCTGTCGGTTGACGCTCCTTTCCAGGATGGTGAAGAAAACAGCCTGCTTGACGTACTTCCCAGCCAGGATACCCCGACCACCGACAACAAGCTGATTGAAGAATCGCTGGCCAAGGAAATAGAACGTACATTAAGTACCCTTCCCGAGAAAGAAAGCAGTGTAATCAGGGCTTTTTACGGTATTGGCACCAAGCCTATGTCGCTCGAAGAAATAGGGGCCACCATTGGTATTTCGCGCGAGCGTACAAGGCAAATTAAGGAAAAAGCGATCAAGCACCTCCGTCAGAAATCAAAGAATAGGTTACTAAAAACTTATCTTGGATAAAATCTCAAAAAAACCCCGCTCACAGAACGGGGTTTTTTCTTTTTTTTTAATTTTTTTCCGGCACAATTAAACCTTTTTTCTTTTTTACAATCCAATCATGCAACAACAAGAGATTTCTCTTTGAGAAGTATGAAAACCATTGTGAAACTAAAATTTGATGTTATGAGTGCCAATAAAAAACTTTTGGGTTTATTGATTTCGGCAGCCCTGATCTTGCCAGGCCTGCAATCCTGTTCAAAGGATGATTCCGTTAACATTTCTGAAACTGAGTTGATGCTCGCACAGGATGATGCGCTTGCAAACGCCCTTTTTGAAGAGGTAGACAACACCGTTATTGACGAAGTATCCAGGCTTGATGCTAATGGTTACTCAACCTTCGAACTCAAGTCAACTACAGATGAGGATCCCTGTTATACTGTAACTGTTGATTTCCCCGATTCCACCCGCTTTCCTAAAGTTATCACCATTGATTATAGCGAAGGATGCACCATGATCTTCCGGAATGATACCATAACCCGAAGCGGAAAAATCATCATTACAGTTACCGGTCGCTGGTTTGAGCAGGGGGCAGAACACATCGTTACCTTCGACAATTTCCTTTTCAACGGGGTTGGCATTGAAGGAACCAGAACCATTACCAACGAAGGCTTGAATGAAAAAGGCCACTTGTTGATCAGCGTTAAACTTGAGGACGGGCTTATTGCTTTCAGTAAATCGGAGATTATGACCCTCGAAGCCGATTACTTGCGTGAGTGGATCCGTTACCGCACTCCCATGCTCGATACCATGATCATCACCGGTGGTGCTTCAGGAGTAAACATTCAGGGTGAAAATTTCAGCCGGACTATTGTTGAACCGCTTATCCTGGTTCACTGCCGTGAATACAGGTGGCGTTGGGTTATTGTAGACGGCACTGTGGAGATCAGTAACAGTGCCACGGGCATTACGTCAATTGACTATAGCGCCGAAGGATGTGAAGGCACCGTGATCATTAATAAAAATGGTTACAGGCACAATTACCCGTTCAAATACAACCACAGGCACCACCATGGTAACCATGGCGGAGGTAATGGTAATTAACCTTTGTTTACCTGGTCTAAGAAAAAGAGCCCCGCTTTAGGCGGGGCTCTATGTATTTTAGTATACGCTGGCTGTTTTTTTTCTTTTGAGCACCAACCCCGTTCTGCTGGGTATATAAAGCAGCAGATAGTAAGCCGTTCCATATTTTATGTTATTTCGGGCAATATAGGTAAGGCTTTCATCCACATTACCGTTGCCTCCGTATGCCGGATTGTCGGTGTTCAACACAATCCGGTATTTGCCCGGGGTGGACTTGATGCCGTAATCGGTAAATGATTTAACCGGGTTGAAATTGAATACAAACAGGTACTCACCCCGCTCAAATGCCAGCACCTGATCTGCACGGTTATCCGCAACCAGATTACAGAATTTCTCATCATAAAGCCGTTTGCTGGAAATCAGGCTGATCATGGCCCTGTCGAAATCGCCCAGGTAATGGTATTTGAGTAAGTGATCGTCAACCAGGTTCCATTGCCGTCGGGCATATTGATACGACCAGTTGTTGCCCTCCCTCGGAAAATCAATCCATTCGGGATGACCAAATTCATTGCCCATGAAATTCAGGTACCCTCCTCCCCCCGTAGCTGCCGTAACAAGTCGGATCATTTTGTGCAGGGCTATTCCCCGGTCGACTATCAAACTGGAAATGGTTTTGCTCATGGCAAAATACATTTCCTTATCAAGCAGCCTGAAGATAAGGGTCTTATCACCTACAAGCGCCTGGTCATGCGATTCAGCATAAGAGATGGTTTTCTCATCGGCACGCTTGCTGGTTAATTCATGGTACAGCTCAGAAACATTCCAGCTTTCATCAGTTCTTTCCTTGATTATTTTGATCCAGTAATCAGGTACCCCCATGGCCATTCTGAAATCGAACCCGTATCCTCCCTGTTCCAAAGAAGCTGCCAGTCCGGGCATCCCGCTCATTTCTTCAGCAATGGTAATGGCTCCGGAGTTCACCTGTTTGATCAATTTATTCGCTAGTGCCAGGTAGGTTATGGCATCCTCATCCTGCATACCGTCATAATACATACCATAATTGGTGAAATTCCGTGAAAGGCCATGATCATAATACAACATGCTGGTCACCCCATCAAAGCGGAATCCGTCGAAACGGTATTCATCCAACCAGAACTTGCAGTTTGAGAGTAAAAAATGAATCACTTCATTCCTGCCGTAGTCGAAACACAGCGAATCCCAGGCAACATGCTCCCTGCGTGTGCCTTCATGAAAATACTGGTAAGGCGTTCCGTCGAAATTTCCCAGGCCTTCCAGCTCATTCTTAACCGAATGGGAATGAACCAGGTCCATAATCACCGCAATGCCCATGCCATGAGCAGTGTCTATCAGATGTTTGAGATCTTCCGGTGTGCCAAAACGCGACGATGCAGCATAGAAATTGGAAACGTGATATCCGAATGAGCCATAATAAGGATGCTCCTGGATGGCCATCAGCTGAATAGTATTGTAGCCGGCCTTTTGAATCCGGGGCAAAACATTCAGTCTGAATTCATTGTACGAACCAATCCTTTCCTCCGAAGTGCTCATGCCTACATGGGCTTCATATATAAGTGGAGGATGTGAAGTTGCGTCAACCGGGCCATTTAGCCATTGGAATACTTTTGAAGGCGACCATACCTGTGCATTGTACACCTTGGTGCGCTCATCCTGAACCACCCTTGTGACATATGAAGGAAGTCTGTAACCATGACCTTTACCCCAGTGAACTGAGAGCTTGTACAAATCACCATGACCCATCAAATCAGATGGCATTGCAATCTCCCATACCCCATTTTTCATCCTTTTCAAACGATACGGGTCCGATTCATTCCAATGGTTAAATTCACCAATAATGTATATCTCAGTTGCATTGGGAGCCCACTCCCTGAACACCCATCCCTGGGGTGTACGATGCAGTCCAAAGTACAGGTATCCTGTAGCAAAATCAGCCAGTGTATTCATCCTGCCTTTCAATTCAGATTCCTTTTCATACACCTTCATCGCACGCCGGTAAATGATTTCGGCAAAGGGTTCAAGCCATGGATCATTGGCGGCAATTGCAGGGATCTTTTTCATCATAACCGGAGTGTTTGGACGCGAAATGAATTCACCTTCTAAATTTAGGAATTAATCAAATATATCATCCTATGAAAAGAACATTTTGAAAAACCTCGTGATATTTGACGTATTCTCATAGGGTTGTGACAGAAACCCATTATAAGCTATATTATTTTGTTGCAGATATATTAACTTTGCACCCTCCTGATCAAGTTCAATATTGAAGATAATCAACGACATATCTCAATTGCATGCATCCAATCCGGTGGTAACCATCGGTATATTTGATGGTGTTCACCAGGGACATGTTGAGATTCTCAGGCGAATCCGTGAACTGGCAGCGGTATATAACGGCGAGTCGGTAGTCATCACGCTGTGGCCGCATCCGCGTTTTGTGTTGCAGCCTGAAAACAAGGAATTGCGACTTCTTTCAACGCTTGATGAAAAAACTGAGCTGATTGCCAGGCATGGCATTGACAACCTGATTATCCTGCCATTCGACCTGAATCTGGCTAACATAACCTATGACCGGTTCGTCAGTGATTACCTTGTAGGTAAAATTGGTGCACGTCATGTTGTAGTCGGCTTCAATCACCATTTTGGTAAAGACCGGAAAGGCACTTTTGAAAATCTTCAGATCAGCGCCCGGGAACACGGCATCAAAGCAGAAAGGCTGGAGCAGGTGATCATTGACAACACACATGTCAGCTCGTCAGGTGTAAGGCATATGATTGAGGAAGGGCGCATCGGGGCTGCCAACAGCATACTCGGATATCCCTATTTTATTCAGGGAAATGTAGTTGAAGGAATCAAGCTGGGGAGAAAACTCGGATATCCTACTGCCAACATCCTGTTGAGCGAACCCAAAAAATTATTGCCCCGTAATGGCGTTTACGCTGTAATGGCAAAAATTGATGAGCGCGTTTGCAAAGGGATGCTCAGCATAGGGCTCAGACCTACGATTGATTTGCCAGAGCGCAATCGGACCGTAGAAGTCAATTTGTTCGATTTTGAAGGAGACCTCTATGGTAAGCACATCCGGATCAGCTTTCTGGAGTGGCTCAGATGCGAAAAGAAATTTGACAGCCTGCAGGAATTAAAAGAGCAGATTACAAAAGACAAAGAAGAAATACTTAAAATTTTCGAAACATTTCCTTACAAAGTTGAGTTAATATAAATCAAGCTATTTAATAATTATGAAAACTGAGATCATGACTGAATTACTTCCTTACAAGGTTAAAGATATCAGCCTGGCTGATTTTGGACGCAAAGAAATTGAGATTGCCGAAAAAGAAATGCCGGGTTTGATGGCCATCCGTAGAAAATACGCAGCAGAAAAACCGCTGAAAGGCGCAAGGATTTCCGGTTCGCTGCACATGACCATACAAACAGCAGTGCTCATTGAGACACTCGTTGCCCTGGGTGCAGACGTACGTTGGGCAAGTTGCAATATCTTCTCCACACAGGATCATGCAGCGGCAGCCATAGCCAAAGCCGGCATCCCGGTTTTTGCATGGAAAGGCGAAACACTCGAAGAATATTGGTGGTGTACCGATCAGGCATTGACCTTTCCCGGTGGACAAGGACCCAACCTGATTGTTGATGACGGAGGCGATGCTACCCTGCTCATTCACCTGGGATTCAAAGCAGAAAATGATGCCAAAGTCCTCGATAAAAAACCTGAAAGCCATGAAGAAGAAGTCATCCTTCAGCTTTTGAAAAAAGTCCTGAAAGAAGACAGCGGAAAATGGCACCGCTTTGTGAAAACCTGGAAAGGTGTTTCTGAGGAAACTACAACTGGCGTGCACCGCCTGTACCAGATGATGGAAAAGGGAGAATTGCTCATACCCGCCATTAATGTGAATGATTCAGTTACCTAGAGCAAATTCGACAACCTCTATGGCTGTAGTGAATCGCTT
>CAYVBH010000271.1:0-5603 GCA_964449015.1 uncultured Bacteroidales bacterium | reverse complement strand
ATGGCCCGAGAAAGAAAAAAATGAACGTACACTTGAGCTTCTGAATGCTGTGGGACTAGGTGATCGCATTAACAGCAAGCCTGGTAAGCTATCGGGTGGTCAGCAGCAAAGAGTGGCAGTGGCCAGGGCACTGGCTTCACGACCCAAGTTTGTATTGGCAGATGAACCTACTGCCAACCTCGACTCCAAATCGGCCACCACCCTGCTGGAAATAATGGAAAAACTGAACCACGAGTCGAAAATCACCTTCATTTTCTCAACGCATGACCCGCGCGTGGTTAAAATGGCCCACCGGGTGATCACACTCGAAGACGGGAAAGTGATATCGGATGATGTCAAAGAACGGCCGTCATAACCTGTTTTCCTGATGAAGAAGTATCATTTTTTATTACTGTTGTTGTTGATAAACACCGGAGTAATACTCCCACAGGACAGCAAGCCATACAGCTTTAACGGCTACCTGACCATGCTGCAAAGTTCCCTGTTCGACTCATTGTCGGGGCCATTTACGAATGAGAACACCCTGCACAACAGGTTAAATTTCAAAGGATTCGTTGGTGACAAACTCACTTTCGCGGTAGAACTGCGTAACCGGCTTTTCACCGGAGACAGGGTGCGCATGGGTAATATCTACAGTGATTTGATCGGAGCCGACAACGGATTTGCAGATATGTCATGGAATGTGATTGAAAAGCAATCCTTGCTTTTAAACACCACTATTGACAGGCTCTGGCTTGATATCCAATTGGGCAAATTCCAGATTACTGCAGGAAGACAGCGGATTAATTGGGGACAAACCTTTGTCTGGAATCCAAATGACCTGTTCAATGCCTATTCTTTTTTTGATTTTGACTATGTGGAACGACCCGGAGGCGATGCGGTAAGGTTTCAGTATTTTCCTTCATCATCCTCCGCCCTGGAGATGGCTGTAAAGGCCGACCGGGAGCATGATATAACAGCAGCCGGTTTATACAGGTTCAACAAATGGAGCTATGATTTTCAATTCCTGGCGGGACTAGTCAACGGTGAAGACCTGGTTGTTGGTACAGGCTGGTCAGGTTCAATAAAAAACGTTTCTTTCAGGGGTGAGGCCTCCTGGTTTTACCACGATGCAGATTCACTTCCGGCAAAAAGTACGCTGATTGCCACAACCGGCTTTGACCGGGTTTTTGAAGACAACTCCTCTGTTCAGCTGCAATTCATGTATTGCAATAATCCGCTTGAATTGAACCATCTCAACAGCCTTTACTCGGGAAATCTGTCTGCCAAAGACCTGGCTTTTTCCGAGTATTCTGCTTTCGGTCAGTTCACCTGGGCCATCACTCCCCTGGTGAATGCTACCATCTCTGCCATGTGGCTGCCTGACCTCAGAGGATATTTTGCAGGACCTTCACTGGAATACTCCCTTGCAGAAAACCTGGGTTTTTCATTGATCTGGCAACATTTCAACAGTACCGTGGCTGGAAATAAAGCCAGAATAAACCTGGTGTTCCTGAGATTGAAATATAATTTTTAATTTTCCTGTAACTTTACACCAGTTCAATCGTCATACCTTCGAATCCGGATCACAAAATGACAGTTGCTGAATACAACAAGAGTGTAGATGATTACTCCGACGGAATTTACCGCTTTATTCTCAAAAATCTGAAGCATGAGGACAAAGCGCAGGACGTCGTTCAGGATACCTATGAAAAATTGTGGGTAAAAGTTAATGAAGTGGCCCCCGATAAGGTAAGGTCGTATTTATTTACCACCGCCTACCATACCATGATTGACATGATCCGAAAGGAGAAAAGGCTTACGGTTTTTGAGGCTGAAAAACACGACCGGCCTGCGACACCGGATCATTATACCGGCCTTGCCCGGATTTTGGATGAAGCAGTAATCCGGTTGCCGGAAGACCAGCGAAGCGTAATCATGTTGCGCGATTACGAAGGCTATTCGTATGAGGAAATTGCAGAAATAACCGGACTGAGTGAGTCGCAGGTTAAGGTTTATATATTCAGGGCCAGGATGTTCCTGAAGAATTACATCGGAAGTATTGAAGCAGTTATATAAACAGGATGCCATGACCATCAACCGGAATAATTTTGAAGCACACCTGCTTGATTACCTGGAAGGCAACCTGGATCCGTTGCTTACTGCGGATCTGATGGCTTTTCTGACCGAAAATCCGGAATACGAAAGTTACATTCCGGAATATGATGCCCGCATATCTCTTAACGGAAATCACGAATACAATCAAAAAGATTTGCTCAAAAAAGGCTTCGCAGATATTCCCGAAATTACATCGGAGAACTTTGATGAATTTTGCATTGCCTCATGGGAGGGATTGCTTGACGATGCTGACAGGAAGCGGCTTTCGAACTTTGTGGCTGCGCATCCCGAAAAGAAACAGGAACTCGACCTGTATGCCAGGTTAAAATTACAACCTGATAATTCTGTGGTATTTGCCCACAAAGCCCGCCTGAAAAAAAATGTCCCCTTTGCCTTTAACTCCCGGGTAATTTATTATGCCCTGGGTGTAGCTGCTTCCCTGCTGTTGTTGCTTATGCTGATCTCAAAAAAACCGGCAGAATCAGTTTATACTCAGGCACCTGAAAAGGAAGAGGCAAATTCGCCGTTTGTTCCCTCCGGTAAGATGGTATCGGTCCGGGAATCTGAAAGATCTTTAGCCAAACAAGCGCACACACCCGTCGAAAATTATGTAAAAGAAATTCCTGCTGATGATCATGTGCCCATGATACCAGAAACTGCAACTGAAGACGTGGTTCTTCTTCCGCTTGAATCAATCAGGTCACAAGGAATTATTGCAGAATCCGTATCATCTGCTCCGGACTTGCCCAGGATAGCCGGCAATAATATATCTTATGCAGAATCAGAAGAAATTGCAGGTATTGACCCTTTATCTTCTAGCGACGAACAGGGATGGTTCCGTACCCTGATCAGCAGGGTCGATTTCTGGAAAACAGCCGAGAAGGCCATTCAGGGTTTCAACTACCTCACCGAAGCCAGCCTGGATATTGACAAAACCCTCGATGAAAATGGCAGGCTCTCCGGAATCCTTTTAAACATGGATAGTTACAAGATATCCGGAAACAAAATCAAATAGCAGTTGTAACTTTCTTCCTGCTCAAACGTCAGACAGGAAAAATCAAGAACTTTAAAATTATCAGCTTTATGAAAAAACTGTATACACTGATTATACTCTTTGCTTTTGCAACTGGTATATATGCTCAGGAACTCGATTCACTGAAACGAATCATGGGAAAGGAAGACACTCCGGATGAGGTGATCGTTGATGACGATAAGGTGATCAATGAAGAAGATGACGGATTCACCCCGGTTATTGTTGATGATGAAGACGATGAAGTAACCATCAGGGTGCTGGATAAAGAAGTGGTCAAAGTGATTGAAGACGGAGACACGACCGTGGTAAAAGTGGGTGATAAAGGAGTCATTCAGGTTGCCGATCACCGCGATTCCACAAGCATTAAAGTGGGAGACAAGGAAATCCGGATTGTGAAGCGGGAAGAAGATCAGGAGCCCGAGATCAATGTCTATGATCTGGATGAAGATAAAAAGGTCAAAAACAAAAGATTCAGGGGACATTGGGCCGGGTTTGGAATGGGCCTGAATAATTTTCTGGATGACGACATGACCCTGTCGCGCGAGGGAGAGGATATATTCATGGACCTCAACACAGGCAGGTCATGGGCTGTAGACCTTAATTTTGCCCAGTTCAGCCTGGGGTTCGGCACTACTCATGCCGGTCTGGTAACCGGACTGGGACTGGAATACAACAATTATTTCTTTGACCGAAACAATTCCATTGTTGAGGTCAACGATATGGTAGTGGTTGATTCACTCCTGGGCGATGTGGGCAAAAGCAAACTCACCACCTTGTTCCTGCGCGTACCGCTGCTTCTGGAATTTCAGTTCCCGAATACGGTAAGGGCAAAAAGAGTATTCATATCGGCAGGTGTTGTGGGAGGACTGAAACTCGGATCACATACCAAGGTGGTTTACAAGGAAGAAAACGGTAAGAATAAAGACAAGAACAACGACGACTTCAACATCAATCCCTTCCGGTATGGAGTGACTGCTTGTATAGGCTACGGAACAGCCTACCTGTTCGCCGATTATTACCTGACACCCATGTTTGTGACAGATAAAGGGCCCGAATTGCACCCTTTCACCATCGGGCTGGCCTGTACATTCTAAGAAATTTAAAAGAGGCTGTATAAAAAGTCTATTTTGAAGGCGTAGTTGCAACCGACCGAAGGGAGCTCAGCGAAGCTAAACTACGCCTAGCGCATTGTGCTGAACATCAATCTTGAGCGCTGAGCGTAGTCTCCTGACTACGCTCATTTTTTTACTTTATACACAGTCTCTTTTTTTTACGCAACCTATTGATAACTTTCCCATCTTTTGTGTAAAATGTCAATAACTTTTTCCCATTCAAAAAGAAGAATAATTGATTAATGACTACTTTGTGTATCATTATGGTAATGATCCAGTAGCATGCTCAATTCTCTTAGGTACAGGTTATTAGCCTGGTTTCTTATTTTTATGCTACTCACTGTCGGTTTAATAATTCCTGTCAGTGTGGTTCATCATTCGCGTGAAAAAACCATAACCCGGGTAACCGATGAAATCAATAGACTTTACGTTAAATTTCTTAAGGACTCCAGATCAGTTACCGATTTTTTAGCCCAGGATCAGACCAATTCTGATTTTTTTGTAAAAGGTTTAAATCCCTATCTGACTGAGCACCTGCAAACCAGCCAGGAGCTGATGGCTTCACTCGGGCAGATTCAGACCTCGAAACAAACCCGTTCCTTTGGCATTGCTGACAGTCTGAAGGTTCTTTCGGACCATTTAAATCATTACAATTATCTGTTTGACAGCCTAGTATATCTGGTCTACAAACGGGGATACAGGAATTCCGGACTTGAAGGTGAATTGTCAGATTACGGACATCTGATTGAAGGGGCTCCGGGACTAACCAGTCGTGATATATACGGGCTCAAGAAAATTGAGAGCGATTATTTTTCGGGTGATGGGAACACTGCTGCATCATCACTCCATAAACTGTTGCCGGAACTCCACAAAGCAATTTCTGCAAACACCCGATTATCGGTTCATGAAAAGGCTCGTACCAGGAACCTCCTTGAAAACTATGCCGAAGCATTTTTCAGGCTGGTTGATCTCGACAGGCAGGCAGGGATTCGAAACAATATCGCGCTGAAGGCTTCACTCAACAGCATCGGCCTGCTCATTGAAAGATCCTTCAATGACCTGACGCAGCAATCAGCTCTTTCACAAAAAACGCTGATTAAAAGGCTGAATGTTTTTTATGCGTTTGCTGTTGTTGTCATTCTGTTGATGGCTGTTGTTTTCAGTTTCAAAGCCACGCGGCATATTGCCTCGCATCTTGAAGCGCTTTCCAATTACATTTCCGTTCTTTCCAGGAATCATCTTGACAACAGCCATTCCATTGATCTTCGCAATTCGGCTTATGAAGTAAAACAGATTTACCGTGAATTCCGGAATTTGCTTTCGCAGTTGAATATATGGGAAAAGCAACGTGACAGTGCCCT
>CAYVBH010000270.1:0-5608 GCA_964449015.1 uncultured Bacteroidales bacterium | reverse complement strand
TCTGAAGAGCAAGTACCTTCTGGTCGTTCATCAGGGTTTTGTCGTTCTGCAGATCACGGTACCTGTGAAGTCCTGCTTTCAGCACATTAGCCAGAGAACCTCTTTGCTTGTCACAAAGCTTGGAAGCTTCTTCAATTTTATCATCTCTGAGCAGATCACGAATACTGCGTACAAATGCATTCAGATTGCCACGGCCTTTTGCCCGTGTCAGCATGATAAAACGCTCTACTACAAATGATAAAAGAATGAGGTTAATGGCAATAAGAATAGGTACAATAAAACCACCCTTGTAAACAATACCCAGGTAGTTACCGGGCAAAGCATGTCCTTCGGGATTGCCACCTTCAAAATTTACAGGGTTACCCATGATCCGAGTGAAAATCAGCCAGGCAACCACCAAACACAGCACCATCACCACCAAAACAAATGTTGATTTTAATGCTTCAGCTAAAGTTTGTCCTTTCATGTTCAATTTTTATTTTAAGTGTATTAATAATTATTTTTTATTTAAAAATAGGCTACAAAGAAAGCAATTTTTTAATACAATTTTTGTTATGAATACATTAAATTACTTTTGAGCTGCATTTATCACCTTGGTTAAATCTTCAATACCCTGTTTGATGTCCTTTTTTGTAGGATCCAGATCAAGAATTTTCTGGAAGTAACTTCTGGCTTCAATATAGTTCTTTTCTTTGGATGCTATCAAAGCAAGACCGCTGTATGCGAGAATCTTCCAATCCTTATTGTTGGCATCAAGACCAAGTATTTTGTTATACCATTCTTTGGCAGCGTCGAATTCCTTTCTGGTAATGTTGTAAGATCCTAAATAGTAATAGGCTTCCTCCATGGCGTTTTTATACTTATCTGTTTCCGTGCCAATTTGGTTGATCATGGCTTCAAATATAGGAGCGGCAAGACCCTGGCTTTGATCCGGATCCTGGTTTGAAGCATTACGTGCCCGCCACAAATACGCATCAATATTCTTCGGGTCATTTTCAATGATCTTTCCAAAAGCTTCATCAGCTCTTGCAAAGTCTTTCAGATTATAATAAGATCTGGCGATATATATTGCATCAGACTTACCCGGTATGCCTTTCTTGGCTTTCAGTTCAAACATTTCAATAGCTTCTTTATACCTTTTTGAAAAATAGTAGTTTGAAGCAATTTCAGTAAGAAGCGCGTTATCCGACTCATCCATGGAATAGGCTTTTCTCAGATTTTCAAATGCCTTGTCAAGCATGACTGAATCGCCCTTGGCCATTTTGAAAAGAATCTTTCCATAGTAAGCATAATCCCTGGCAATGATGTTTTCAGGTTTGGCATTGGCAAAAAAGGTTTCCATATATGCCTTTCCTTTTTCCAGATCCTGAGGTTTCTTTTCATAGCAACTGTACCCGGCTACCCGGTTCAGGTAATTGCGTGAATTGTCCACTTTGATGATCTCATCGTACACCTCAAGTGCACCGGCATAATCCTTTGCTCTGAATAATGAATTGGCATACCGCAATTTAGCCGGAGTTGTATTCCCCGACAGCTGCATGTACCTATAGAAATTAGGTCTTGCCAGGTCATGTCGGGCGCCCATTGTCCACATTTCACCAAGGCTTCTGTAAACAGGTGCAAATGTGGAATCGATACCCTTTGCATCATCAAAATAAGGACGGGCAGCACTCAAGTTAGGTACTCTCATGTAAATATTACCGATCTTAATTTTGGGAAGCGGTGATTTGGGATCCTTCAATAAAGCCTGATTATAGTTGAACAACGCCGGGGAAGCATCGTTCAGCTTACTGTAAACATCTCCCATGGTCAGGTAAATGTTGGGATCATTCGGGTTAATAACCTTGGCGCGGTTGAGGTAAGCAATGGCTTTTTTTGTATTGTTTACCTTGCCATATAACTGGGCAGCAGCCAACTTGGTAAGAATAATCGCCTTCTCAGGTGTGCATTCTTTTTTCTTGATTTTCAGTGGCACTGCAGCTTCAGCCTGCTGAAAATAAGGAAGTGCTTTCAACGTATCACTGGTTCTCAGCAATGTCAACGCACCCATACCAACCTGATTCAATACATTGCCGGGGGCTTGTTTCAGTCCATCCTGGAACAGCTTTTCAGCCTTTCCTGCAAAATCATTCAGTGAATTAGAAAATGTATCTGACAAATAATCCTTCAACAATGCCTCACCATAGTAATAATACAAATCACCATTAGCAGGTTCCTTCTTGATCAAATCATCAAATACTTTTTCAGCCTCCTCATACTGCTCACTGCTCATAAGCTTCAGTGCTAAATTCAGATCCTGACCCCAGGCACTCAATGTGAACAGGCAACAAAACAATAAAATTAAAGGTTTCATCTTAATACATATTTAGGTACACAAAAAACTATTCATGACGTATCTGAACCAGCCGTATGGGCATGTTCGCAGGAACCATACCCATTTTCAGCACAATTCGCTGACCCTGGTCGTGTGTTACAAAATTAATAAATCCGCTACCCAGTCCACTGAACGTCTCGCGACTTACTGCATAAACTTCACGGATAAATGGATAGGATTTGTTTGCAACATAAGCAGGATGCGGAGTAAAAAACTCATCACCCTCAGAAAACTCTTCAGGAGTAACTCCAACTACATTCACTCTTCCCAGGAAGTTATGTGTAATGGAATCGTCCCGATCGCTGATCCAGTTCACACTGATAACGCCCAGGGCATTCGGATTTTTTTCAACATAATCAATCACAGCAGGATTTGAGTCAGCCGAATAACAATAATCGGGCAACGTATCAATTTCGAACCTGCTCATCAGGGATCTGATATTGGAAGAACCCTGGTTGTCAAATACGATCTGGATATTACCCTGTTTCGACTTGGGATTCAACTGTTTCCAGTTGGTAACCGTTCCTGTGAAAATCTCATTCAGGGTATTGTATCTGATTTCGTTGTTGGGATTTGATTTGTTTATCACAAATGCTATGGCATCCCAGGCAATTTGTGTAGTGCGCGGAATGATCAGTTTGCTCTTAAGATATTCTTCTTCATTCGAAGTGAGTTTGCGGCTGGTGATCATCACCCGTATCGAATCAGCAAGAAATAGCTTGACTATGCTGTCTTCAGATGCATTGATAGCAGTGATATCGGCATAGTGATATATGTTCTCAAACACAACTATTTCAGAATCAACAAGTAACTGATAGGCCTCATCCACGGCAATTTTTATCTTGCCCCGGGTTGCAGTTTCTTTATTGATCTGTTTTTCACTATAAGATTTCCCACAGGATACTGCAAGAAAAACAGCAAGAACCAGCAGGACCAAGCTTTTACATGTCGTTTTCATCGTCATCCTCCTTTCTTTCTCTGCTTTTCTGATAAATTATGACCGCTCTGAACAGTCCATACCCTACAACCACAACACCAAAAATGTTTCTGAATTCCTTGGGAACATAAACCATTTGTGGTGAAAACAAGACGTAGAGGCCAAAGGCAACGAATAAGGCTGCCACTGCATAACCAATAATGGTCATAGCTCCCGGTAATGAATCTTTCTTGATCATAGTTCTCATATTATATGCCCGGTTCAACAATATCGGCCTGCAACCTTTTTAAGAGCCGTAAATATATAAAAAAGTTACAAAAAAAATGCCAATGTAATAAATTCGCTCTATCTTTTTGTTTTACAAAGGCTGTTGAAATACAATTAATTAATGGTCTCATTGGTATTGTGTTTTTATTAACATTTCTAACAATAAGATGATCCGGCTAATCAAATTCCATAAATTTTTAACTTTTTTTTTAGAACAAATTTTGCGAAATACCCGTATTTTTACCATCGTTAAACTTTATTAATTTGAAACAATATGAAATTCCAAAGACTTTTTTTGATCGTTACCATTGCCATATTCGGCCTCAGCTCTACCATATATGCCCAGGATGCTGCTAAACCTGCTGCATCCATGACATGGAAGACCACCACCGTTGATTTGGGACAGATAGAACAGGGCAAACCGGTAACCGTTGAGTTTGAATTTACCAACCCCAGCATGGTACCTTTAATTATCAGCAGCGTTAGGCCCAATTGCGGCTGCACGGTTGCCGACTATCCGAAGGAACCGGTTGCTCCCGGAAAATCAGGTAAAATTGTGGTTACTTTTAACGCAGCTGGAAGTGGTGCATTCACAAAAAGCACTACGGTTACCAGCAACGCCTCAGAAGGACAAACTTCACTCATTCTTAAAGGTGAATTGGTTGCCAAGAAGTAACACGCACCTGTTGTCAATAAGAATTTATACCTAACAGGACACTGTGCCTGTTAGGTTTTTTTGTATAGCAATGACACATCACTCAGGGAAAAAAATTGCCGTATTCTGCGGATCTTCATCAGGTTCCGATCCATTGATTGTGCAGAGCTGCATCAACCTTGCCAGCGAACTATGCTCGTGTAAAACTGCTCTTGTTTATGGCGGGGGCAATATCGGACTGATGGGTATTCTGGCTGATGAAATGCTTCGCCTTGGAGGGATGGTATTTGGAGTTATACCCCAGAAACTGGTAGATATTGAGGTTGCCCACAACGGATTAACCAGGTTGCATATAGTTCCGGGAATGCATGAAAGAAAGGCCCTTATGGCAAAACTTTCAGATGCCTTTATTGTGATGCCCGGTGGTATCGGAACCATGGAAGAATTTTTTGAAATGTTTACCTGGCTGCAATTGGGATATCATGATAAACCCGTTGCCATACTCAACATCAACGGATTTTACAATCAGCTGATTGGTTTTTTGAAACATATGGTCGACCAGGGATTTATGAAAAAGAATCATTTCGACAACCTGGTGATTTTCGATAATCCTTCCGGACTGGTGAAAATGCTCTTGAAAACTTCGTAAATCTGTGCTAAATTTACAGAATGATCAGAGAATCTCTGGCATTCTTAGCATTTAGTGAAGACATCCGGGAAAGAACTTTTCTCGACTGGTTGGATGCTCACATCAGTATGGCTCAGCCCCTTCACAGATACAAGGGCTTGCTGAAACTTGACCGCGACAAAATCAGCTTTTACGGCACGGAAAAGAAAACAGGAAATGACTTCCGACTCTTCATATACAGGCATGAGATTTTGCAGTTATACCATGGTTTCGATGATATATTCACCGCACTTGAAACCCGAAACCTGGGTTTGAGCTGGAAGCCCCTGAGAATTTCTTTCACACGGGAAAAAACAGACTTCCATGTATACCTTATTATTGATTATGCTTTTGGCCGCACTGCCAATGAAGCCTGGATGGAAACCCTGAAAACATGGTTGGACTGATCCGGATCATGACAAATTCGCACTACGACTAGACGACTTGATGCATATTTGTCATTGATAAAAACAAGTATGTGAAAAAATGGCAGACCCCTGTTTTGCTTCAGATTGAAGATCATGGTCACAGCGTAATCAAAAGACCAATCCAGCGTTAAATATTGTTAAAGCTGGTGATTCAGTAAACAAATGTCCTAATTTTGGAGTTATATCACTAAAACAAGGCATATTTTTTGAAAATACATGCCTGATAGAAACAGTAAAATATTAAGAAAATGAAAAATAAACAGCTATTAGTAATTATTGC
>CAYVBH010000269.1:0-5631 GCA_964449015.1 uncultured Bacteroidales bacterium | reverse complement strand
GATTATTGTACACAAGGACATTGACTCCCTGAGTCTCGAAATAATCAAGATCATTTAGTTTCAATTCCTGGTTCGAAACCTGGTTCGAATCATTATTGCATGCTGCTGCCAGAAGCAATACAAAAAATAAAAATAACAGTCTTTTCATAGTGAAAAAAATTAAGTATTAGGTAGTGGGTTAAATATAGATATATTTTGCAATATATTTGATAATAATGAAATAAAGTAATGTCTTTGGATTCTGATAAAGATAGCTCTCTTTTGTCCCGGCTGCTAATTTGTAAAAATAATTAAAACAATCTAAAGTTCTAAAAACAAACATATATTCCTGCGTTCCAAATTTAATTTTCCAATTGGTTAATGTTTGCTTAAAACAAAAATTATCCTTTTTATGATAAAAAATGATTACAGTCCATCGCCTGTAAAAACCAATTGTTTAGTGTCAATATAATTAGTAACTTGGAGTTTTGTAATAATTAATCTAACACCTGAAAAACCTTATTATGAAAGTCAGATTAATCTTTCGCAAACTGATGTATGGGATTTTGATTATTCTTAACGTTAATAACTCACTTGACGTCAATGCACAGGACTATACGATAACTTTTACCGGAGCAGGAGAAAGTACAAATGTAACAACCATATTGATTGAGAATCTGACTCAGGCTAAACAAATCGAAATTAATGGCACCGATATACTGCGTCTAAAGTCAGTGGTGACAGTTATAGAGAAAAATCGCTACTCCGGATCAGGTAAAATCGATCTTTACCCAAACCCTATGGAAGATCAGGCCCTGATGCAATTCATTCTGCCTGAGCCTGGTGAAGCAATAATCACAATTCATGATCTGTCAGGCAGAAAACTGGCACAGCAACGGGATTTTCTTACCGGAGGTCAGCATACATATAGTATACACGGTGTTGAACAGGGCATATACTTTGTTAAAATCAGTTCGGGCAGATATGATTTCAAGGGGAAATTATTAAGTTCAGGCACAGGTAATTCAGGTGCAAAAATTATTTATGAAAACGCCCTGGATCTTCAGGGAAAGCAAAGTGATAATAAAGGAGCAGAAGGAGAAGTTGTTATGCAATACAACACCGGCGACAGACTGAAGTTTACCGGAATTTCGGGTACTAATAGTACTGTAATTACGGACGTCCCCGAGTCAGATAAAACAATAACTTTTAATTTTATTCAGTGTATTGATGGTGAGGGTAATAATTATCCGGTAATGCAGATAGGTTCAGTAAAAGGGGCAACAGATAATTACGATAATTCGGAAGGAAAGGGCATACAAATCTGGATGACAGAAAACCTGAGAACCACGAAATATAGCGATGGCACTGTAATCCCTGAGGTGAAAGATGATGTAGGATGGTATAATAACAAAACAGGGGCATACTGTATTTATGACCACAATTCGTTGAATAATACAGTTTATGGCAAGCTCTATAATTGGTATGCAGTGAGCTCTTCAAATCCGAAAAATGTTTGCCCGGCCAGCTGGTATGTGCCATCTGCTGAAGAATGGAACACTTTATCAAGCTATCTGGGAGGTCAGATTGCCGGGGGCAAACTTAAAGAAACCGGGACCGGGCATTGGAAAACTCCAAATACGGGCGCTTCTGACGAAAAAGGTTTTAAGGCTCTTCCGGGTGGTCTCCGTTATTATGGCGGGCCATTCTTAGATAAAGGAGACTATGGTTACTATTGGTCTTCCACTGGATATTCCACATATATGGCCTGGTACCAGTTCTTTGGATACAACACCGAACTTGTATGGCAGTATGGAGCTGAAAAAGAATTCGGATTCTCTGTCCGGTGCCTGAAAGATTAGCGTCTGCCATTAGTGCCCGGACCGATTTGCTGGCATTTAACAATAAAGGCCGTTTCAGGCGCCGGGGATATTGTTTTGAATTGGATTAAAGCTCTTCAGGCTCAATATCTTACGCCTTTTTAAAAGTATCAAAGGTAAATATGAAGACTGAACAAATAAATAAAATTATTGGAAACCCAATCCATAATAATGGAGTCATGCCTATTTTATCTCTCAGTTCTACGAAGATTAAAAAGATTATAAAATAGGTTCCGCCAAAACATAAAGCTACATTAACTCTTCTCTTAGGATCAAAGGTTATTCTTTTATTGCAGTTTTTACAATTCCACTCAGAAAACACGAATTTGAACAGAAACTTCTTAATATATTCACTTTTAGAGTATTTGTAATTGCAATGGGGGCAGGTCCTTGTTTTCATGATCGTAAAAAACTAAGTTACAAAGAAATATTCATAAAATCAATTCAAAATACCAGGGATGTTTTTTTGCCTTATTAATTTGTCTCTGGTACAGGAGCAATCAAAGCCGGGATAGTATAGTAAACATGTAGTCCGTACTATGTTTTGTGCTTTGATAAAATTTTTTGAATACAGCCAAACAGATCTTCAGGGGTTTCTGCAATCTGATCCGGATTCAGTGATGCCAGTATATCCCTGTTATGAAATCCCCATGCGACTGAAATGACCGGTATCCCTATTCTTACTGATGCTTCAATATCTCTTGTTTCATCGCCAACATATATTGTATTTTCTTTAAGGATTTTCTCATTAGCAAATAATCTCCTGAGGACTTTGTCTTTTCCAAAGAAGCTTCTGCCGCTGTAAATGAAATCAACAAAGTCTGTCATTTGATTATTATCCAAAAACATCTCTACATTGTTTCGTGAATTGGATGTTAATATGCCCATTCTTAGTCCGGAGTTCTTGATTTCCATCAGGGAATTTAAGATGCCTTTGATAGGTTTTAATTCATGAATACGAGCTTTTAATTCCTTTCTTATGCGAAGTAATATTAAAGTCAATTTAATATTTGAAATACCATATGTCTTGATCAGCTCCTGTGGTTTCATCGTCCTTAACATAGCCAGATCCTCCTCTCTGACAGGTTTGCAATCATATTCGGAAGCTATTAAATTAAAGGTACTTAACCCAAGTTCAATTGTATCAGCAATAGTTCCATCGAAGTCGAAGATTATATATATATTTCCAGTCATACTACTACAGTAAATTGTAATTCACATAATGGAAAGATTGCTTTTCACACGGAACTTAGATTATTCCTCTCAAATGTCCGGCTTAAGTACACTAGCAGCAAGGTATCAATTATTACACTGCCAGATCTTCAATTTCTTTATGTGGTTCATATTTTGTCCTTCTTGCAAAGATTGATAAGCCAAAAGTTAAGACTCCCAGGCGACCTACAAACATCGTAACGATTAAAACTAATTTTCCTATCGAACTTAGATCACCTGTGATCCCGGTGCTTAGCCCAACAGTTCCAAGCGCAGATGCTGTCTCAAATAGTATCGAATTCAATGGGAAGCTTTCACTAAAGGACAAAAACAGCGTTATGAAGAATATCAATCCGGTATAAAAGATAAAAGATGTTGTAGCAACATAAAGCCATTCAATCGGGATATTTTTACCTAAAAAAGACACTCTTTTGTTACCGCGAATCCGATTCCACATTATTGCCAGCATTGCCGTCAAAGTGGTTGATTTTAATCCACCGCCAGTACCTGAAGGAGAAGCACCAACATACATCAGGAAAATTACAAACAATAAAAGTGGCAGTGATAAATTGCCAAAGGGGATTGTGTTAAAACCTACAGTTGTCAATGCAGTCATTGATTGAAAAAAAGCGGTCATTAGTCTGTTCTCTTCTGTTATTTTAGTCGCAGGCTCGAAATAATAAAACATTAACGTCCCCATTATAAGCAAAATGACCAACATCAATACTATTACTTTTGTTGTAAAAGTTATTGCCTTGGTTTTGCCTTTTAGTCTGTACCAGATGTCTGTTACTACTATAAACCCCAGCGAGCCCAATATTGCTAATAAAGAAATTATTATGTTGATTGAAGTGTTATCTGCGAAGCTCTCAAAGCTATCATTGTACAGACCAAATCCTGCAGTGCAAAACGATGAAACGCTGTGAAAAATGCTGCTCCAAATTGCAAAGCTGGTTTCTATTCCCTCTCTTTTAAACGCAACGAAAAATAAGATTGCTCCAATTGTTTCCGCAAAAATTGTAAATAGGATAATTGATTTAAGAAAGTCTTTTAGTTCAAACCCTTTTGGCATTGAGAATTCTGCTATCAATATTTTTAAATTAAAATGTGTTAGTTGCTGGTGCCTTGAAAGGACAACAAAGGAACTAAATGTCATATAGCCTACGCCCCCAATTTGAATTAGAATTAGTATTATGAATTGACCAATAGTGTTATAGGTATCAAAGACACTGACGGTAGCGAGTCCGGTTGTCGATAAAGCGGAAGCTGCAATAAAGAGACTGTCAAGTGATGTTACTGCCAGCTTATGAAAAAATGGTAAACAAAGCATTAGCCAGCCAGCAATCAGGTATACCCCAAATCCATAAGCAAGGTTTTGCTGCGGCGATGATTTAAGTAAGAACTTCTTTAGTTTTCTATTTTGCTTTCTAAGCCAATGGCTGATTCTCTGCTTATTGCCAGGATTTTTTTTAACCGATTCTGAATCTTCAGTTACACCGGTTACCATATCTTTCATTTTACAACCAAAGTTATACGTTTTAATAACATGTTGTTTCTCGTTCCGGTTTAATCTTCTTGTTATGGAGTGTTTTAAAAAGTGCGATCATAGACAGAAATTGATCCCGGTTTTATATATTCTTTTTGCATTTTCACTCACAACCTAGATGAGTGAGCAAATTGATCTTCCTTTAATTTTGGAAGGTCTTCATTAATATTGTAAGGAATACTTGCCGATATCTGTCGGCAAGCCCAATAATTATAGTCTATATTAGCAACATTATAGATTTCTTCATTTCTCCAGCCCGGCATTTAAAGATCTTATGGAGAAGAATGTAATTGTAGTTAAGATTACTCTTAATTATTCACATTCATTTTACAGCATATACTACCTTTTGTTTTTCACCTTGTATTTTAACAACTTCTACTTCAGAAAGTAATACACTGGAAAATCCTACTGATTTAACTCTTTGGCATATGTCAAGAAGTGAGTAGTATCGAAAAACTGGTGCAGAAAATGGACCTCCCATCCGACTATCATGATATTCTGGAATTCCATCGAACACTATCTGCCCATTTTTAAGGAATGCGATTTCTTTCGTTTTCTCTGTTTCGTACAGGGGAACAGAAAAAATCAATGCGCCATTATTTTTAAGTACTCTATAGCATTCTGAGAAACCTTTTATGTCATCAGGCACATGCTCAAATACTTGATTAGATGTAATGACATCAACGGAACGATCTTCGAAAGTCAAGCTCTGGACATCTTGATTTAAAATACCATCGACCAAGGATCCGGGTTCTTTGTCCGGAAAGTACTCACTAAAGACTACATTAGAAAAATGTGAGATCAAATAGTCAAAGGTTGATCCATATGATGATAATTCGTATACAGTTTTATTATAGTCTCCGTCAATATGTTTTTCAATGACTGGTATTAACGAAAGATTAGTAATGTTTGCAGAGCATTTTAAACATCTTGTAAAGAAAGGATCTTTTTTTAATGAGATAAAAACAGATCTTTTACAGAGCGGACAAATTCCTTTTTCAAATTTCCATTTAT
>CAYVBH010000268.1:0-5654 GCA_964449015.1 uncultured Bacteroidales bacterium | reverse complement strand
CGCAATGGCAGGGAGCCCCTCCGCCTGTTGAAATAACAATATGATTGTGCTCCACTGCAACATCTTTCAGTGCCTTCCATTCCAATCTCCGGAAACCTTCTTCACCCAACCTGGTATATATTTCCGGAATACTTTTACCTTCCCGTTTCTCAATATATTCATCCAGATCCAGAAACTCCAGACCAAGCCTCCCGGCTAATATTCGTCCGAAAGTTGTTTTACCACTATTCTTGAAGCCAATAATGAAGTAGCGCATCAGGTGAAAAAAATTATCTTTGCAGCAAATTTATAATGATAAAATGAATTACAACGATCTGAGCGAACAGGAACAAATACGCAGGCAATCACTTGACGAACTCCGGAAACTGGGAATTGATCCGTATCCGGCAGCCATGTTCCCGGTGAATGTTACCACAAAAGAAATTGCTTCAAATTACAGCGCCGAAGCCAATAATTTTCAGGATGTTGCCATAGCAGGCCGCCTGATGGGCAAACGCATCATGGGCAGTGCCTCGTTCGCGGAATTGCAGGATGAGAAGGGGAGGATACAACTTTATTTCAAACGCGACGATTTGTGTCCCGGCGACGACAAAACATTGTACAATACGGTATTCAAGAAGTTACTTGATATTGGTGATATTGTTGGCGTCAAAGGCTTTGTGTTTGTTACCCAAATGGGCGAGATCTCCATTCATGTCAAAGAAATGACCCTGCTCAGCAAATCGCTGAAGCCCCTTCCGATAGTGAAAGAAAAAGACGGTACCGTTTATGATGCCGTTACCGATCCTGAATTCAGGTATCGCCAACGGTATGTCGACCTGGTGGTGAACCCGGTTGTGAGGGATGTATTTATCAAAAGAACAAAGATCATCAACTCATTGCGCGAGCTCTATAATTCGCGGGGTTACCTCGAAGTGGAAACTCCGGTTCTCCAGCCAATTCCGGGTGGCGCAGCTGCCCGTCCGTTTATTACGCATCACAACTCGCTCGACATTCCGCTTTACCTCCGGATTGCCAATGAGCTTTACCTGAAACGGCTGCTTGTAGGCGGCTATGAAGGGGTGTATGAGTTTGCCAAGGACTTCCGCAATGAGGGCATGGACCGCACCCACAATCCCGAATTCACGGTCATGGAGATCTACATAGCCTATAAGGACTACCTGTGGATGATGGATTTTGTTGAGGAAATGCTTGAAAAAGTTGCCCTTGATCTTCATGGAACTACCCAGGTGCCTTATGCCGATACAATTATTGATTTCAAACGGCCTTTTGCCCGCATGACCATGGCAGGCGCCATTAAACAGTATACCGGTGTTGACATCACCGGCATGGATGAAGCACAGCTTAAAAATGCCTGCCGTACCCTGAATATTGAAATAGATGAAACTATGGGTAAAGGCAAGCTCATCGACGAGATCTTCGGAGCCAAAGTTGAACCCCATTTGGTTCAGCCTACCTTCATCATGGACTACCCGGTTGAAATGTCGCCCCTGTGCAAAAAACACCGCTCTGATCCGGACCTCACCGAACGGTTTGAACTGATCGTCAATTCAAAGGAATTGTGCAATGCCTATTCCGAGCTGAATGACCCCATTGACCAGCGCGAACGTTTTCAGGAACAACTCCGGCTTTCGGAAAAGGGCGACGATGAAGCCATGTTCATTGACCAGGACTTCCTGCGCGCACTCGAATATGGAATGCCTCAGGCATCAGGGCTCGGTGTGGGCATCGACAGGCTGACCATGATCATGACCAACCAGCCCAGCATACAGGATGTACTGTTCTTTCCGCAAATGAAGCCCGAGAAGGGACAGGCGACAAAGGACGAGGGACCGGAGAAATACATTGCCATGGGTATTCCGGTGGAATGGGTTGAGGTACTCAAGAATCTGGGATATACTTCCACCGATAAACTGAAGGAAACCAAGGCAGGTAAGCTTTCCAACGACCTGAACGGCTTTAACAAGAAGAACAAACTCGGACTTAAGGGCCTCAGTCCTCAGGAAGTGGAAGAATGGCTTAAGTAACCGCTTTGCCCGCCGGAGCTTTAGCGAAGGAGGGTTTGCCTTTAGCTTGTAGCTGCAAGCCAATGGCCAATGGCCAATAGCCAATAGCCAACAGCTACTATTAAACAGCTTTTCAACAGCCTAACCCGGTCAGATTCAATTATAATCGTTATATAGCCTGCAACAGCATGTTATCTTTATGTTGATAAAGATTTGGATCAGGGAGACATCTTTATGCTAATTTTACCCGAAAGATTTCAGGGATGACTGCTGCTAATTACTCGGAAGATACCATTCGCACGCTCGACTGGAAGGAACATATCCGGAAAAGACCCGGTATGTATATCGGCAAGCTGGGTGACGGCTCATCGCAGGACGACGGGATTTATGTGTTGCTCAAAGAGGTGCTCGACAATGCCATTGATGAATACATGATGGGCTTCGGTAAGTCAATAGAAATAACCATTAACGAGAACATCGTACAGATCAGAGACTATGGCCGGGGCATACCGCTGGGCAAGGTAATTGATGTAGCTTCCAAAATGAATACAGGAGCCAAGTACGACTCTCGAGTATTTAAAAAATCAGTCGGACTTAACGGCGTGGGTATTAAAGCTGTTAATGCGCTTTCCTCCTATTTTGAAATCAGATCATTCCGGGAAGGCAAGGTAAAAGCAGTGCGGTTTTCCGAAGGGGAATTGCAGCTCGAAAATCCCGAACAGGCAACCCCTGATAAAAACGGCACCCTGGTTTCCTTTGTTCCCGACCAGAAAATGTTTGGTCACTTCCGTTATATGGAGGATTATGTGGAAGCCATGATCAGGAATTATGTATATCTGAATTCGGGTCTGACTATTCATTTCAACGGCAATTCCTTTTATTCAAAAGACGGATTGGTTGATTTGCTTCGCGAAAATGTAAATGGTGACGGGCTTTATCCCATCATCCAGATCCGGGATGAGGACATCGAGCTGGCCATGACACACGGAAGCCAGTATGGCGAAATCTATTATACATTTGTCAACGGCCAGCATACCACCCAGGGAGGCACACACCTTACTGCCTTTAAGGAAGCCCTGGTTAAAACTGTTAGGGAGTTTTATAAAAAAGACTTTGATCCTTCAGATATTCGCACTTCGGTTGTGGCTGCCCTGAGCATTAAAGTGGAAGAACCTGTCTTTGAATCGCAGACTAAAACCAAGCTGGGATCCAAAGAGATGGTCCCGGAAGGAGCTTCCATCCGGAATTTCATTATTGATTTTCTTAAAAAACATCTCGATAATTACCTGCACAAACATCCTGATACGGCTGATGTTCTTTTAAAAAAGATTCTGGAATCGGAAAAGGAGCGCAAGGCCATTTCGGGCATCCAGAAACTTGCCCGGGAGCGCGCAAAGAAGTCGAGTCTGCACAACCGCAAGTTGCGTGATTGCAAGATCCATTTGAACGATAATAACGAACGAAGATTAGATACCACAATTTTTATAACCGAAGGAGACTCAGCCAGCGGTTCCATTACCACATCACGCGATGTGGGCACACAGGCAGTTTTCAGCCTGAAAGGCAAGCCGCTGAATGTCTTTGGACTTACCAAGAAAATAGTCTATGAGAATGAGGAGTTTAACCTGCTGCAGGCCGCGCTGGATATTGAAGACGGATTGGAGAACCTGCGCTACAACAATGTGGTTATAGCCACTGATGCGGATGTAGATGGTATGCACATCAGGTTGTTGATGATGACCTTTTTTCTGCAGTTCTTTCCTGAACTGGTAAGGCAGGGACACCTGTATATACTTCAAACACCGCTTTTCAGGGTCAGAAATAAAAAGCAGACATTTTACTGTTACAGTTATGAGGAAAGGCAAAGTGCCATTCAGAAACTGGGTGCCAATCCGGAAATAACCCGCTTTAAAGGGCTGGGCGAAATATCTCCCGAAGAGTTCCGCCATTTTATCGGCAAAGACATCCGGCTTGAGCCGGTAAGAATTAAAAAGGGAGACCACATCCCGGATATCCTGCCGTTTTATATGGGCAAGAATACACAGGACAGGCAGGATTTTATCATTGATAACCTGAGAGTGGAAGAAGATTTGGTGGAAGCCATTTAGCAAATCATTAACTGTTGTTTTCACATGAGTGTTGAGGATTTTGAACTTACCGAAGGTATCGGTGATGAAGAGCAGGAAACGGGCGGATATTCCGGTAATGAACAGGGAATGGATGATCCGCTTATCGGCACAGGCCATGTTACCGAATTAACCGGTAAATACAAGAGCTATTTTCTTGACTATGCTTCTTATGTAATCCTCGAAAGAGCCGTTCCGCATATCGATGACGGATTGAAACCTGTTCAGCGCAGGATTCTTCATGCCATGCGGCAGATTGAAGACGGACGGTACAATAAGGTGGCCAACATCATCGGGCAAACCATGCAGTATCATCCGCACGGAGATGCATCCATCGGTGACGCACTGGTTCAGCTGGGCCAGAAAAACCTGCTTATCGATACCCAGGGAAACTGGGGAAATATTTTCACCGGCGACGGAGCTGCCGCATCCAGGTACATCGAAGCCCGCCTGTCGAAGTTTGCTCTTGAGGTGGTTTTTAATCCGCGTACCACAACCTGGAAACTTTCGTACGACGGTCGGAACAAAGAACCTGTCACCCTGCCTGTCAAATTCCCGCTTTTGCTGGCCCAGGGCGTTGAGGGTATTGCAGTGGGGCTGGCTTCAAAGATATTGCCGCACAACTTTGTTGAGCTTATTGATGCATCCATTGCCTACCTGCAAGGTAAAACCTTTGAATTGTATCCGGATTTTCCGACCGGTGGACTGATTGATGTTTCCCGTTACAACGACGGTCTGAGAGGCGGCCTGGTCAGGATTCGGGCAAAAATTGCCATACTCGACCGGAAAGCACTTGTAATAACCGATCTGCCCTTTGGACAAACCACTACCTCGCTGATCGATTCCATCCTGAAAGCCAATGAAAAGGGCAAGATCAAGATCCGGAAAATCGATGACAATACGGCAGGCAGCGTGGAAATTGTGGTACACCTGTTGCCCGGAACGGATCCGGATATTACCATGGATGCCTTGTATGCATTTACCGATTGTGAGGTTCCGATATCTCCCAATGCCTGCATTATTCGTGATGAGAAGCCCTGCTTTACCGGCGTGTCTGAAATACTCAAGGTTTCAGCCGATAATACGGTAAAGCTGCTTAAGCTTGAATTACAGATCCGGCTCGATGAACTGGCTGAGATCTGGCATTATTCGTCACTTGAGCGGATATTCATTGAAAATGAGCTTTATGAGCCCATCAAGCAATGCAAAACCGAGGAGGCCATACTCGAAACTATTGACAAAGGACTCAAACCTTACCGGAAACAATTGAGAAGAGATGTTTCACAGGACGACCTGGTGCGGCTTTCCATCATACCCATTAAGCGGATATCCAAATTCAGCTCTTTCAAGGCGGAAGAGCACATCCACCAGGTTGAAGCAGAGATGGAGGAGGTTAAAAACCACCTGAACAACATCATCCCTTATACTATAAGCTATTACCGGCAAATCAAAAAGAAATACAGCGCGGGAAGGGAAAGAAAAACGGAGATCCGGGGATTCGACACCATCATGGCCACTGAAG
>CAYVBH010000267.1:0-5657 GCA_964449015.1 uncultured Bacteroidales bacterium | reverse complement strand
GAATACAACAAACAAACCGTAATGCTGGCCCCCGGCTCGGGCTTTTACACCACACCGGGCTCGGGAAAACAAGAGGTGCGGATTGCCTATGTATTGAATATCGACGACCTCGGAAATGCCATGGAGTGCCTAAAACGGGGATTGGAAAAGTACCCGGGAAGGGCTTGATATTAGATACTAGATACTAGATACTAGATGTGTGTGTGTTGGGATTTGGGATCTGGGATTTGACTGCTGTTGTTAGTGCTATTCGTCATACTTCGACAGGCTCTGTATGACAACGCCAGTCACACTGAGCGTGTCGAAGTGCGACTTACAGGATACTCTCTGGTAGCCATACTTCGACAAGCTCTGCATGACAAAGGCCTGTCACTAGTCCCTTGTCCCTGTCTTGGTTCTTGGTTCTTGGTTCTTGACTCTATAGCTCCAGCTTCAACTGTATTGGCAGCGGAACAGTGGCGACAGCTGTAGCTACAGCACTTATGGATACTACATCCCCCGGTGCATACCTCGAAGTAAGGCAGATCTGATATCGTTCCCGTAGCTCGTCGAACCGCTCCATGGCCTTTTCGGGGGTGTTGTTCTCAGCCGACAGGTGACTCAGAAACACCATCTGAAGCTGAGTTCCCGAATGCCTGCTGATCAGTTCAAAAGCCTGGTCGTTTGACAGGTGACCGTGATCTGAGGCAATCCGTTGCTTCAGATGCCAGGGATAACGGCCTTCCCACAACATTTTCTCGTCGTAATTGCTTTCCAGGAACAACACATGACAACGGGCCAGCTCGCTGATGACCCTTTCGCAGGCTACGCCGATATCGGTAAACACGCCTGTATGGATGCCATTGTAACTAACCCTGAAGGAACAGGGTTGTGCTGCATCGTGGTTCTTAAGAAAAGGAAATATAGTGAATGACCCCACGGTAATTTCCTTCCCCGGCTCAAAAAAACGAGGTGCCAACGGTTTGTGGTTGTTATACATGGCAGAAAACGTGCGGCGTGTGGCATAAACCGGAACCATCAGTTTTTTGCCCAGAACCCGCGCACCGCATACATGGTCGGCATGCTCATGCGATATGAAAATGGCTTTCACCAGGGCCGGATCCAGGTTTTGCTGCTTCATCCGGTTGATGGTCTGCCGGGCTGAAATACCTGCATCTATCAAAACTGCCTCCCGGCTGTTGCCAATATAATAGCAATTCCCGTTACTTCCCGATGCAATGGCACATAGCGTAATCATTCCCGACCCTGTTTTTTGTAATTCGAGGCAAAGTTAACTGACTTTGTGAACTAAATTCACGTTGGCAGAAAAAGCCTTCAACAATATGAAATCTCCCGAATTCTTAATAATCTTGTATTATAGTTTAACTAGTGAAAGCAACAGATCAGAAAAGGCGAAAGGTTGACCTGGTGGTTATTTCCGATGTACACCTGGGCACATTCGGCTCCCAGGCCCGGGAGCTGAACCGTTACCTGATGGGCATCAAACCGAAAACACTCATCCTCAACGGCGACATCATCGATTTCTGGCAGTTCCGCAAAAGGTACTGGCCCGATGCACACATGAAGGTGGTAAAAACCATCCTCAACTTTTCCGCAAAGGGAAGCCAGGTTCATTACATCACGGGCAATCATGATGAAACACTGCGCAAATTTGCGGGGTTGGATGTGGGCAATATCGACATCCTGAACAAATTCGAAATGGAACTGAACGACCAGAAAACCTGGTTCTTCCATGGCGATGTATTCGACATGGTGCTACACAACAACAAATGGTTGGCCAAACTGGGCTCAATGGGTTACGGCATGCTGGTTATCATCAATGTTTTTCTGAATTTCATCAGTCGTATGGTCGGTATGGGCAAGGTTTCTTTTTCAAAAAAGATCAAGGAGAATGTAAAATCAGCGGTCAAATATATCGGCGATTTTGAAAATACCGCAGCTACCCTGGCCATTAAAAAAGGTTATAAAGCTATTGTAGTCGGACACATTCACCATCCCGACATGAGAGAGATCGCAGTCCCCAAAGTTGGAACCGTTATGTACCTGAATTCAGGCGACTGGGTTGAAAACATGACCGCGCTCGAGTATCACCAGGGGAAATGGAGCATTTACCGGCACCAGCCTGAAGAAAACCCGGAACAGGAAAAAACCGGCGATGAGAAGCTCGCCACAGATCTCACCGAGTTGAATGACAGGGAGATATTTGACAAAATGGTGGATGAGTTCAATAAATAGTTTCCAGTACCCCCGACGGGGTACCTCCACCCCTTCGGGGTGTACCTTGAACAAATGGAGCCTGACTGTGTTTCTTTTTTATATAACATTAAAAATAAACTTATGGCAATACGCGCAGCAAAAGCAAAATGGAACGGCACCCTGAAAGAGGGAAAGGGTGTTATGCAATTCAGTAATTACAACGGACCGTTTTCATTTGTATCCCGGTTTGAGAACGGAGAAGGAACAAACCCCGAGGAATTGGTGGGCGCAGCCCAGGCCGGTTGTTATTCCATGTTCCTGTCGGCACTCATCAGCGCAGAAAAACTGGTACCCGAAAGCATTGAAACCACAGCCAAAGTGCATCTCGGAAACGACGACATCGGTCCGGTTATCACCACCATTGAACTGGAGTGCCAAGTTAAATGTCCCGGCCTGTCAGAAGTGAAGTTTGAAGAACTGGCCCGGACCAGCAAGGAAAAGTGCCCGGTATCGCGACTATACCAGGGCGCCCAGATCAAATTAAAAGCCACATTGCTTTAATGTGGCTTCATCTTTTCATTGGCAACCGGGTATTTGCCATTTGACAATTTTGCAATCAAATGCTGAAAGACATTACCATCAGTAAGGGTATCCTGGATTTCTACAACCAGTCCTCAGAAGAACAAAGGCTGTCAGCAGGGTTAGGCCCGCTGGAATTTGAAAGAAACAAGGATCTCATTGGGAGATTTATTCCTCAAAAAAGTTGTCGTGTTGTTGATATAGGTGGTGGAACCGGGAAATATGCAGCATGGCTGGCCAGGGAAGGTCATCAGGTATGGATGGTTGACCCTGTTCCAAAGCACCTTGCATTGGCTCAAAAGAGATCCAACAAACTAAAAAACAAATTTGAGGTGCTGCACGGTGAAGCACGCAGGCTGGATTTCGAGAATGATTTTGCTGACCTGGTGATTTTGCACGGCCCGCTGTATCACTTGCAGGAAAAAGAAGAAAGACTAAAAGCCATAACAGAAGCCAAAAGAATCACCCGCCCGGGTGGTGTAATTATTGGATTTACCATCAATTATACCGCATCTACCCTGGTGGGCTTGTTGCAAGGCATGATTCACAAACAGGAAATTTTTGACATGTGTCATCAGGAGCTAACCACCGGTATTCACAATGCACCGGAAACCATGCCGGGTATTTTGTCTGAAGCTTATTATCACAAGCCGGAAGAACTCAAGGCCGAATTTGAGGAATGTAACCTGGCAAATCTGAAACTGTTTGCAGTAGAAGGAATGATCTGGCTCGATAAGAATTTTTTCAGTTCCAGAGGCGATCAGAAAAAGAATGAAAACCTGCTGGAGCTGATCAGAATCACAGAAAATGATCTGAATCTGATTTCTTTAAGTCCACACATGATGATTGCTGCAACTAAACTCTAGTCATTTTGCCACCTGCATTCCGGCAGGATCATCACATCCTGTATTGCTATAAAACAGCTGTAGAATATTGCGAAAGTCAGCTAGATTGTGTTTCCAGGGCGTGTGGCCTGAATTGGGAATGATGGTGAGCTGTGCATCAGGAAAACGGCCGATTATCCATTGCCGGCTTTTGCCGTAAGCGTCAAACTGCCCGTAGGTGATGATCACCGGGTAGGGTGTTTTCCCGAATACCTCCAGCGGAGGATGTTTTTTAATGGCCAACCGGGTTTTCGTACCGGCCCTGGAATTAATTCGCGCCAGCTTTTCTTCGTCAGGTGGTTCAACCCCATATCCTTTGTGGTAGTTGATGATAATTTGCCTGAACAGATTCCGGTATGCTTGTTGGCTTCCTAACAATCCCATTGCTGTATTAAGCCTCACGTTCGGTTTGCTCCCATTGCTTGCCGGTTCCTGAAGCGGGACTGCATAAAAACAGGCTCAACACGCGCTGCGGAAAATCGTGTGCATACAACTGCGCATACAGGCCACCCCACGAATGACCAAAAAGATGAAATCCTTTAATATTAAAATATGCGGTTATGCAATTGATGTCGCTGATGAAACCGGCCATGTCAAAACTCAACCCGTTAACATCTTTCATTCCGATTCCCCGCTGGTCAAAGGTGATCACCTGCAGTTTTTCAGCCAGGATCTCCCTTACCTCGGTCATTTCATCGGGCACACCCGGGCCACCATGCAGCAGGATGATTGTTTCCGACTCCGGCCGCGGATAAATTTTAACCGCCAGCCTGCAATTGCCGTTAACCACGATATGTTCTTCTGCAACCTGTGCCATCTGCTTATCTGAAATCATCATATAATAAATACTTCTTACGCAGCATCCTGAACCGCTCCAGGTCAGCCTGCCAGGTTTCGCGGATTTCAGCCGCCGTCTTACCAGCCATAATTTCTTTCCTCAGGTCGGAAGTACCTGCCAGCTGATCAAAAAAAGGTATGAAAAAATTCTCCCCGCTTCCCATGGTATGGTATGCATCAATTAGCCATCCCAGGTTGATCTCCTTCATCTGCATGAGTTGTGCAGTGGTTAGTTTTCGCAAATCGGCCCCATAGCAGGTTTTGTTGGCAAACAGAGGGGCTTTGTTTGCCGCGTCAGGTTTTGGGATAAAGGAAAAGGTTGTATCGGGATAATCCGGATGTCCGAAAACCCGGAATGGGAAATCAGTGCCTCTTCCCAGGCTCATGATCGTACCTTCAAAAAAACAAAGCGACGGGTAGAGGTAAACCGCCTCCATGGAATTCAGGTTGGGCGAAGGGTTTACAGGCAACCGGTATAGCGAATCGTGACTGTAATTGACACAGGTAATCACTTTTAAATCACATTTGATTCCACCTGCCAGCCAGCCTTCACCGTTGATCATGGTAGCCAGCTCACCAATGGTCATCCCGTATACAACGGGGATGGGATGCATTCCTACAAAAGAATGAAATGCTGGTTCCAGCATAGGGCCATCTACGTAGCGGCCCAGTGGATTGGGCCGGTCGAGAATCAAAAGCGGCTTTTGGCTTTCAGCACAGGCCTCCATTACATAATGAAGCGTGGAAATATAAGTGTAAAAGCGAACACCCACGTCCTGCAGATCAAATATCACCACATCAATACCATTCAGATCACCCGGTTCAGGTTTCTTTTTCTTTCCATAAAGAATTCTATATGATTCTCCGGATATGACTTTTTTGAGAACTTCTGAGAATTGAGCCTTTAACTCACCAACAGGTAATGTTTTCATACTTCAAATATCCTGTAAAGGATTGTATTTGTCAAGTTGTCAAGAAAAATGATTTATAGTTCAAGATCTATAAATCGTTATGGAATAAAGAATTGTTGTAAGCATTTATTAATTCAATAAATTCGCTCCGCGAAGCGGAGTCCAGCTAACGATGGGTATAACCGGCGGCAAAGCCGTCCGGGTTGATGCCCCGGTTAGGTGGCGAGCCGAGATGATGGAGAAGAACATG
>CAYVBH010000266.1:0-5687 GCA_964449015.1 uncultured Bacteroidales bacterium | reverse complement strand
GAAGGTCCCGCTGCAACCGCTTAGCGTAATAGCGGTTGGATTGGAAGCAGTGGGGTTCTGGGTGTCTACGGTACGTATCAGGTCCTGGGTTACATTGATACTGTTGCCGCAGGCATCCGTTACACTGTAAGTCCGGACCGTGGTTTCTGTACAGCCCGCCAGATTTGGAGCGCCGTCACTTACAAAGGCTACCGTTGGTGGCCCGCAGTTGTCTGCTTCATCGGTTACCACTGTAATGTCCGGTGCAGGGAAGGTCCCGCTGCAACCGCTTAGCGTAATAGCGGTTGGATTGGAAGCAGTGGGGGTTGTATTATCAACTGTTCTGGTTAATATTTGGGTACATATTGAGGAACAACCAGTAAGTGTTACGGTGTATGTTCTGATCACAGTTTCTGTGCAACCAACCAAAGTCGGAGCACCATCCACAAACGAAACAGTTCATCCGCCCGGTGCATCGCCGCCCTCATTATTGAACTCGTTTTTGTTAGTGGCTCCATCAGGATAATCGCCATTACAGGCCACAACATTAAATGCCGGCGGACAGGTAATGATCGGATACGGATTTACCACAACCGTTGTGGTTACCGGGATGGCACACTGGCCGGCAGTCGGAGTGAATGTATAAACCGTTGTTCCGGCTGATGCTGTGCTGATCGATGAGGGGCTCCATGTTCCAGTAATCCCATTGTAGGATGTCGTTGGCAACGTGCCAGGAGTATCACCGACACAATAGGGTCCAAGTTGTGTAAAAGTCGGCATTAAAGCCGGATTTACAGTGAGAACATATGTGCTTAATAACGTATATAAGTCACCGGCATCAACATTACCATTTCCGTTCATGTCACAATATGCGTAAGCACTGACTGTTTGCGTAATGGGAGCAGTTGTACCATTAATGCCGTTGGGGAATACTCCATCTGGTGTAACGGTACCTCCGACGGGAGTTACACTTGAAAAAATAAGGCAGGTTGAATTTGCAGTAGTCACAGCATTTTGCCAGGCAGCGTAACTGAACGGATCACCTGAACAAATGGTTGCTGCATCATTTGGCGTGGTGACCGTTGCACAACAGGGTTTGTTTACGCTGGCATCGTAAATGCACGCTGCCGGAGTTGGAACAAGCTCACTGAAAATAACATCAACAGATAAATTGAAATAGCTAGCGGTCCATTCTCCGTCATCAAGTGTGTTGCAGTTAACACCAGGCACAAAGGTTGTATTTACTCCACCAGCGCTGAAAGTATTCGGATAAACATACATCTCAATCACACTGTTTTCATCATATGCTGGCATGTCGGTCAGATCCAGTGTAACTGAAGCTGATGTTGCCGGTTCAAAAAACTCATTATCATAAACCACCATTCCATCAACAAATATAGTTACCCAAAAATCACTTGGATTTATACTAATATTCTCAAAGCAAAAACCCGACATATTAAAATTCAGTGTGATGGCTGTTGCGCTTCCACCCGTTCCATTCGGTGGAATTGTAAGGTACGCACCATTATTTGTTCCGCCAAAGGGAGTTGATGCGGCAACCGCATCATCTGTGTCTGAAGTGTTATGGTAAGTCACAGCAGTTTCCGATCCTGCTGTATTACAACAAGCTAACCCACTGGGGATTCCGGTATATTGCAGTGTAAAAGTTTCAGGATAATGAGCCTCACAGGCATCAACAGGAGCATTTGGATTTGGAGTGATGGTGAATATTGATCCCAGATGCGATGGAAGACAATCATTATTGTAATTCGACACCCATGCACAGGTAAGCGGATCAAAGCTTATATCCACAATATCGCTTATGTCGTCCGGAGTATTTGGGAAAATGGTCATTGCAAAGTTTCCGCTTGACAATATGGAGCCATTTGTTTCACAATTGACTACCCATGGGAGGGTGATTGAAGCTGTGGTACAGAAGAGAGAGTTGTTAATCACTACAGGGACCTTGAAATCATTGCAATTGGTTACTGTTTGTGTCACAGGTCCGCCAGGAGTTGTAATGGTAATGGTTGCTGGTGAAATGTTGATGTTTGCAAAAAACATCACATGCGCTTCATCACCAAAATTGCCAGATATCTGATTGCAAATGTTTACACCACCCTGTTGAGCCACTATAAAACCACCCGTTCCATTGAAGCCATCCCCATAAGAATCATAAACCGTTAAAGTGAAGACGGTTCCCTGAATATTAGGGTCAATAGCTCCGGAAGCAACATTGAAGTTTGCACCGTTTACATTGTTGCCTGCATTATTATCCTGAATGATAATGGCACCGGTCAGGTTGCTTGTTACAGCCCATGTGAGCTCATTGGCATAAGTCGAACCCCAGTTTCCAACCACATTAAACGAAACAAAACCTGCACAGGCAGTATTTTCAACTTCAAAATAATATGTCTGGCCAGCACAATGCTGATTTGCGCTTGCAACAACATCTGCGTAATCAGGGCAAGGAGCTGAAACGTTGCAATCAATGATTTCAACAGACATGGTTCCGTTATAGGCACACTGGCCGGCAGTCGGAGTGAATGTATAAACCGTTGTTCCGGCTGATGCTGTGCTGATCGATGAGGGGCTCCATGTTCCAGTAATCCCATTGTAGGATGTCGTTGGCAACGCGCCAGGATCAGCGTCGACACAGTAAGGCCCTAATTGAGCAAAAGTTGGAGTTGTTTCTGCACTTACACTTACCTGAACCGAAGTATCATAGGTGCAGCCAAAATCATCTGTTACAGAGTACGTGTAAAAGTAATTGCCAGTAGCTGTAGGAGTAACAACAACCGGATTTGACCCGGTGCTTGTCAATCCGGATCCAACAGTTCCTGACCAGGTATCAGACACAATAGCAGGAGTGAAGCCCCATAAAACCGGATACAATGCCGGATTGAAGTTAATACCCCATTGGAAAATATAACCGTTGTCCAATCCAAGATTATCTGTTACGGAAATGGTCCAGGAGCCATTTAGCGGGCAACCCACCAGCGATGTCCAGGCTCCGTAAGCCTGATAGGTTCCAGCATCGGCCTGGTTGACAGAGGCACTAACCTGCCCTATGGGGTCGGTATAAGGAGCCACGGTTGTCCAGTTGGCCATATCATCAATATATCCCGCAGTGGATGTTGGTGAAAAGCAGTAATCATAGCCAATACCGGGTGTGGTATTTGATGAGTTTCCGTCAACAGGAAGGTCTTGGCCCACAGGCTCTCCGAGTATGGTGCCGCCGCCCCCATTGGTATAAGGCAGTAACACAATGGAGTTGCCGTTGGGACATGACAAGGAAATTTGCAGGTCTCCCATATAAGTATGTTCCATGTTGAGGCAAACGCTAACAATATCATTGACAGAGTTTACTGTCTGGCCTGGAGAAAAATTTGTAAAGTCTATTCCCGTATAATAAGAGACACCCGAACCGTCGGGTAGAAAAGTTTCTCCAGCAAGAATAGCTCCGGTCGGCTGCGACCAGGGAGTAGGTGTAGCCACACCCGTCAATGTGGTGCTTTGTCCCAAGCAAATGGTGGTTGGGTTGGCATTGGTGCCGGCAAATACTGGTGTAGTTGAAACCCTGACTCGAATATCAATAACATTACTACTTATGCACCCGTTAATATCAGTAACCACCAGACTTACCTGATAGCCCCCTTCATTATTGTAAGTATGAGAAACATTCTGTCCTGTGGCGGTGGTTCCATCACCAAAACTCCATGTAAATGTCGAAGTTGCATTACTTTGAAAATAGCTCGTATTGTTTTGAGGATAATTCGCTGACCCATTAAAAGTAACGGTCTGCCCCTGACAAATATCAATATTGCCAGCGTTTACCACAGGTGAGGAACTGACCAATACCACTTGAACCAACTGACAAGGTTGAGAGCATGAAATGCTGGCAGCCCAACCATCATATTGAACTGATCCATCCGAATGGAATACAAACGTAAGACATCCGCTGGCATTACCGGTCGTAGCCTGAACCACACCCAGTATTGGCTCTTCATTATCATACGTACCTAATGTAGGAGAACTGGTGTTAGGCCCATCAAATATACTCAGATAATCGTAATTGGCCTCTACGTCAAAATCAGTAAAGTTAAGCTGAACTCTTGATCCGGCTATAGTTGGGCAAATTACGTAAATGTGATCTTCTCCTGCCGAATACGTTCCTGCTGATCCACCAGAATCATAAAACATCCCGGAACAAGCTGTAATATTGGTAGGGGCAGCTGGACAGTCGACTCCTAACGTAAATGTAGCCGTACTTGTCGAGGAATAATTATCAGCAATCAGGTAATAGGTGACGCCTGCCGTCAGTGTTACAGTTTGATTTCCAGTGCTCCAACACGCACCTATTAGATTGGTTCCTGTATTAGAACAAGTACTCATAAGGAAAAAATCAGCATCACCGGATGAAGATGAAGTCATAAATGTGTGTTGTCCTGTCGTTGCAGGCGTAAACGCAAAAACAGCCTCATCACCGGGCTCAGAATAACCGCAACTTGTATATGAACTCCAGTCACTGTTTGTTGTTCCAAGTGTTGCGGTATAGGCGATTCCGCATACCATTGTTGTGGCACTGGCACATGGACCTGTTTGCGAATATGATTTGAAATGTGCAAAAAAAAGAATTGTTGCAACGAAGAAAAAAAATGTGTAGTTTGACTTTTTCACTTTCACGAACGCTTTATAAGTTATTGATACCGTTTGTGATTTCTTTTCGACTTTTAATAACAAGAACTAAATTACTACCTTCAATTCTATTCTATAATAATTTCAATCTTTCGAAATGGTAAAATCATATAAAAGAATATTAAAAGAACTTATGTCTTTCTCTTAAAAAGCATCTGCAAGTCTAATTTTTGCTTTCCTGTCAATTCTGTAAAGAAATGGGTATTCATTCAAAGCATTCCTTTTCTCTTCGGGGATATCCAATAAAAAACATGCTTTTTCTGTAAGAAAATTATAATAAACTATTCCATTTGGATCCGCGGAAAGGATACCATAAATTTCTTTTTCACTAAATGCAACCTTTACCAAATCATCGGGCTGTGTTTTTTTCTGGGCTTGAGCCAGTCCTATAAGACTTAATATCAAACAGGCAGAAATAAAAATTTTTCGCATAACTTGATAATTAGTTAACTTTTGTATAATCAATAACAAGCTATTTATGAAAAGTTAAATTCAAAGTTAAATTCAAAGATAATAATTATTCTTTTAATATAGAAACGTTTATAAAAAAAAATTATGAGTAATTTATTAATTTTTTTATGAGTAAAATATTAATTTATTTTGGCTCTGTTCTAAGATAAGTATGAAATATGTTATCTTTTCCAGAAATAATAGGATATGCAGATATAGAAAAAGATAAGAACATTATTTGCAACGCTAGATAGTCGTTCTTTATAAAGTTTTTTTCTACAACAAATAAATAAAAATTTTGCTGAAAAAAGATTTTTAGAATTTCTTTAGATTTCATGGAGTTGCAGCCATTAAAGCATTGATTTGAATGCCTTCTTCACCTAAGAGATAATTCTGAGCCATTCGGAAATCTGTTTTCAGGTGTCCGATAATTGGCTCAGCAGCACTGGTTAAGAATTTTTTTCGCTTTTGTAGTTTTTTGTATGCCGTATCACTTGCCGCTGGCTTTCCGGGTGTTAGTATTTTTACACCATCTATTTCTGTTTTTCCTTTTCCTCCAC
>CAYVBH010000265.1:0-5688 GCA_964449015.1 uncultured Bacteroidales bacterium | reverse complement strand
GGCTTCATCAGTTTCAGCATGACAATTAACCCTGCAATGTCTGTATCAACTCAAATAATTAGCTTATTGTTTTCCTAATCATGTAATACAAGAATAATGGAAAGCAATTAAAAAGCGATTAAAACCAAATTAAAAGGCTATTAATTTATAACGGGCTCTCACAGGAGGCATTAATTGGTAGGTAATAAAACAGTAACCGTAGTTCCTAAACCTATATTGGATTTGATCTCAATTTTGCCATTATAATTACGAATGATCTGATTCACAAGAGGAAGTCCTATTCCACTTCCTCCAGACTGGGTGTGTGCATTCGCGCCCCTATAGAATGGTTCAAAAACCTTCTTCAGATCTTTCTCTGAGATTCCGATTCCCTTGTCCTCAAAGAGAATTTTTATGTTTTTATCAATATGATGAAGCGAGATATTCACAGAGCGATCAGGGGAATACTTGCATGCGTTGTCCATCAGATTGGATATGGCCACCTTTAACAAATGCTCATCACCGGCAACCACCATCTGATCAAAATCAGTCAGTGAATCATTCAGGGTTATGTGAATCTGATAATCCTTTTTAAAACGCAATAACTCTTCCCTGGCCTGCCAGATGATCTCATCTATCCGGATTTTTTTATTCAGATTCTCCGGACCTTCTGCGCTGGTGCGTGCAATCATGAGCAGTCTGTTCGACAGATCAATCAAAGATTTGATATCATCATGAACCGACTTCACCGCACCTTTGTATTCTTCAGGTGAACGATCCTTCATCAGCAACACATCCAAATGTCCGTTGATTGAAGTCAATGGTGTCCGCAGCTCATGAGAGGCATTGGCAATGAAATCCTTCTGAAGTGCAAATGAAGCCTCCAAACGTTCAAGCATTCTGTTAAATGTTTTAGCCAGCCGGCCGATTTCATCTTTCCCGTTTCCTTCGTTAACCCGTAAATTCAGGCTGGTTATGGTGATATTATCAACCTTATTGATCACATTGGATATGGGTTTGAGTGCTCTTCCGGAAAAAATCCATCCAGCCGCAAAAAATAACAGCAGGGTGATTATGCAAACAAGAAACAAAATGATTCGCAATTTCTCGAGGTATAAAAGACCATCTTTGTCTGTGGCTGCTACAATTATGATGAATTTATCACTTTTTACCGGATACAATTTCCCGATAATTTCAAACTGGGCCTGTTTGTAAAATATTTTTTCTCCTGACCTGATTTTTGCCAAAATTTCAGGATTTCCTTCAATTTCCTGATTGTGATCTGTTGTATAAACCAAGTTATCGAATGAATTGAAAATCAGTATTTTCTCGTTATATAGCTTATCCGGATTGTAAGTATCTATTTCCAGAACACGATTGGGTTCCGGAATCAACATGGTGATGCTGTTGGCCTTGTCAACCAGCCTGTTATAAAAAGCCACTTTCCGGTAACCGGCCGATGAATAATAAATGGTTACTGAAGCTGCTATCATGATAGTTCCGCCTAATAACAGGAACAGTATGGTTAATCTGGTTCTGATCTGCATGCTAAACGTCTCCGAAGATATAACCGAAACCTACTTTGGTATGAATCAGCTTTTTGTTAAATCCCTTGTCAATCTTTTTTCTCAGAAAATTAATATATACATCTACCACGTTGGTGCCAAAATCAAAACTGATATCCCACACATTTTCGGCAATATCATTTCTTGAGAGTACCCGCCCGGTATTTCGCATCAGATATTCCAAAAGAGAAAATTCTTTGGCGGTCAGCTCAATAGTTACACCTCCCCTGTTGGCAATCTTTTTATCCAGGTCAAGCTCCAATTCATCAATAACAATTTTGTTGGCAATAACAGCTGACTGATCTGACTTTTTTAATAGAACCTTTACCCTTGCCAGTAATTCCCGAAATTCAAAGGGCTTAACGAGGTAATCATCGGCACCGGCATCAAATCCCAATATTTTATCATCGGTGGTACCGAGCGCTGTCAGCATCATGACCGGCACATTGGGATATATGGCTTTCAGTTTTTCGCACAATTCCAGTCCGCCCATACCCGGAATGATTACATCCAAAATAAAGAGGTCATACCGGTATTGTCTGGCCAGCTTCTCTGCCGATATTCCATCATAAGCCACATCAACCTCGTAATGGTTCTCCTCAAGTCCCATTTTGATGAATGAAGCCACCCTGGATTCGTCTTCAACAACTAGTATTTTCATCGGCAAATTTGTAATTACAACTAATTCTGGTTATTAGTAAGTCATCAAAGCAAAATAAATACATTCTGCCCAATTTATCATGGCATTTAAAAAATAATCAATGAGTTTACATGAATAACAAGGGATTAAGGTTGAAAGAAGAATAAAAACTTCAATAATCAAAACCCATGCGCATATTTTTTTACCTGTTTTGTTTAATTTTTTTTTCTAATTATTAAACATTTTTTTATTGTCGATGTTATTACATTAAACTAACAAAATTAAACAGGAGGATGTATTATGAAAAAGATAGCATTATTTTTATCAGCGGCACTGTTTGCATCTGCCGCAATTGCCAGTTCACCAGCATCGTGGGTTGCCTCAGAAGATGGTACAATACACGCTGAGAAAGTAAAAATAGGTTTTAAAAACGCAAAAATTGTGCTTGAAAATGGTGAAAAAACCATTTTGCCAGTTGATGATCTCTATGCCTATTCCGTAAAAGGAAATATTTTCGAGAGAAAACCTTACTACAGGGATGGCGAAGCTACCGGAGAGGAAGTTTTCATGGAACTGATCAGCTATAGTAATGGCCTTAAACTTTTGAAGCATGTGGAATACGATTATGATGCAATAACACCGGGCAGTCCAATTGATAAGTTCTATGTATACCGGAACAATGAATTGCACCTTGCCCTGGACCACAAATCACTGCCCACGGTAATGAAATTTTTCGGCGTGAGCTGGTCCTATAGATAACACCGGACTTTTATGTTTCTCCGAAGCTGTTCAAGTGCTCATGCCATCTCACCGTAAAGGCTAAGCCGGAACAGCTTCTTTTTTTGCTCATGATAAGTACTGACTTACACTGGTTAACAACCTGCAAACACAACGGCTTAGTGACGTGAAGATCCCTGCTTTATTTTTGCAATAATCACTGCCGATTCATCCGATAACAGAAAGTCGCATGTAACTTCGGGAAGAAAGTCCAGAACATCTTCCAGCCTGTCCTCCCGGATAGCCTGTCTTACCTTAGAAGCGCTGATGTAATCGGGGGAACCATCTTTTTCCTGGCCAAGTGATTTACGTTCTACCTCAATGACAGCAACTCCCTTTGGTGGCAGTATCTTTTTCATGGCATTGTTATAAGCCTCCGTGGTGGTACAATACATTTCAGTGCCCACATACCTCTTTTTAATGGACAGAACGGGAACAATATATTTTGCAAATACGGTAACATCCAGCTCGGCCTGTTTCTGCATGACATCGCTAACCTGTTCATTTTTCAGGAAATAAGCAGGAAAGATTGCGCCTGAAACCACATACATGCCACCTTTCACCATAACCACATTTTTCAGGTGTTGCACACCTTTCCGAATAAGCTCCCAACGAATGGCAAACGGAAAGACAGACTGATCCTCCTCCACCACAAACAGGTAAACAAGCTCACTCTCCGATGCCGCTTTTTCAATCAGGTATTTATGGCCGTTGGTAAACGGATTGCAGTTCACCACAATGGCCGCAATATCAGAGGTTTTATCCGGAATTACAAGTGTTTTCAGGTAATCCTGGTAAGTACGAATTGATTCAAACCCAAACTCAAGCACTGAAAAAAGAGGCGGTGCGCTGGCAATTTCATTGTACCCCAGTCCCTGAAACCGAACTGAATTTTCAGGCCTGGTGAATACGAATGTATGTTTGTGAATTTTAAGCAACTTTTCAGTGATGTTGGTTACAATCAGGGCAAAGGCAGTTGTATCGCGAAACCGTGGATCAACTGCAATAAATTTTAAAATCCTGCCCTGGTGCGAACCTGTGCCCACCAGATCTCCTTTGAGATTGTATACAATCATGGTGAACTCCACTTCCGACGGATCGTAATCAAAGCCCAGACCGGCCAGGAAATCTTTCACCAGCTTCACATCAAAGGGATTTCCCAGATCGATGGATTCCTGCCTGAAATCGGTATCCTCAAAGTTCATGAATGAATTAATGAATGTATAAAAATAGTTACAACCAGCAAATCAGCAGAACCTCCGGGTGAAATATTTTCTTTCAGGCAATAATCAATTACCTTCTCGTAGTTTTCAGGCGTGAAATCATGCTGAACTTCACGCGACATGCTTTTGAATGTCTTCAGCACTTCGATGCCGCCGCGGTGCAATATGTTGGTATCGTTGTTTTGAGCAGCAATGGCCAAAAATGTCCTGATCAATGCTTCGTCGTTCAGTTCACGGTACGAATCCAGAACCGGTACTCCGAAATCAAATACAAGCGGGAATCCGCCCTCTGCCTCCCCTCTCGCCCCTGATATTCCATATTTTATGTATGCTTCCTCGCCGTGTGTTTTCGGAACAGCCTGGTCGTCAACAAGCTCCCTCCGGGTTATATCCCTGCATATATTCTTTACTGATTCCCTGAAAACATCAGGAAGAAATGCTCCCCGACGGCCATAAACCAAGCCGGCTGTGAAAAGAGACAGTCCGAGCAGAAATATCAGCCCTTTTTGGGTATTGACCTGGCCGGTTGCTGCAAACATATCCCTTTCCATGCGAAGACCAATATTTCTGATGACCGGCAGCGCTTTCCCGAGGTCCTTTCCGCTGAACCGGAATCCTTCCCGCGCCAATTCCTCAAAATGAGCTGAAATAGCTGCAGTCGACCGGATGAACGTCTGGTAATTCATATCGGAATGACTGCCGCTGTTGACCGGGTCAACCAGACCGGGCTTGGGTGTCAGCGAAATTTCGGTAAGTACTGCCCTGAGGGCAAGAGAAGCAAGTTTTAATGCAATATCATCTTCAAACTTTGAACGGCAATAGCCCTCCATCCGTGAAAACATGAATGAACGCAATTCATCGGCTTTGTGTGTTCCTTCACGCCGGCAAACATCAGCAGGCTGCTGCCTGCAGTAGAAACACAGCTTTGCCTTTCCGGATGAAATCATGTTACCGCTTTCATCCGTTACATCAACATCAATGAATCTGCCATAAACATGCTTTTCCTCGAAAGCTTCGCATATTGCTTTGATTTCCCGGATTGTCATGAGCGAAGTCGCAACCGCAGCCAGAAAAAAATCACCGGCATCATCAACCCTGCATTGCGATTCCTTATCCGATAAAGATATGAGATTGGCTTTAAGGAATATTTTCAGCTCATCAATGCAAAGACTAAAAAACCGATTGGTGACTTCATTACTTTTGGGGAAACCGGGAATGTTCAGGCATAGACTAACGGATGGCCGGTTCATAACGGCTATCTGTTGGCGGAGATTAGCCCTGCTTTCCTTCGCTTCAAGCAATAACGATAATGGTTCGGCAGGTTTCAATGTCAGACGGGTAGCTTAAACTGTTTTTCCTTGATCTGATGGATCACATCGATGATGGTGCCATCGCGGTATTCCACCAGGCCCACTATTTTATCGGTATACTCCAGCGGACCGGGAACACCCGTGATCAGGTCCACTTCTTTTTCAAGGTCATGAATATCTTTGACCATCAGGCC
>CAYVBH010000264.1:0-5705 GCA_964449015.1 uncultured Bacteroidales bacterium | reverse complement strand
CTGTGCCTGAAGATGCTATAAAGTCGGCATAGGGTTCATGTTCACATGATGCCAGTAACAGAACCAGGGCGGGTAATAAAATTGCTATCCTTTTCATGGCGAGTGGTATTTGAAATATTCATACAGGATAATTCAAATTACGTGCCATACAAAGCATAATACTGCAATGTCCTTGTTTTTGCACCGCTGAAATTATCAGACTTTCTTCATAAATTTGAACTTTCTTCAATTCAGGTGTATCCTCAATGATAACCAAAAACATGAATCTATTCATTGAAATAATCAAAAAGCCGGCCATGGCGTTAATCTTGCTGTTACCCGCACCAGCTAGTGCCCAGGATCAGATAGTATTCAGTAATTACTTCATGGACAGTACACTTCGATTTGATTATATTCATATTGGTGATGCAGATCATGAACAGATTACTTCTGATCAGATTTATCTTCAGGGGCCCTGGGCCGGGAACCCGCTGAATTGCATTCAACCGTTGGAGTTAGGTATGTATAAGGCAAGTTTATACGACAGTGCCTCAAACCGCCTGATCTTTTCAAAAGAATACAACAGCATTTTTGCGGAATACAAAACAACCGGTTCCGCCATTGACGGAATTCAGCAAACCTTCCACGAGTCGGTGCTGATACCTTATCCGAAGAAGACTGCCATGCTGGTATTTGAAAAACGGGACCGGTATAACAAATTCTCGAAAATCTATACTACTTATGTAAATACGGAGAATAGCGGTTTATATAAGGAAAACCTCAAGGCGAATGATTGTACCGTCATTCCGGTTGTGAACAACGGAAATCCGCATACGTGTGTCGACCTCGTAATTTTAGCTGAGGGATACCGGGCAGCAGAAATCGACACGTTTAAAAGAGATCTCAGCTATTTTTCCAACCTGTTGTTTTCAGTTGAACCTTACAAAAGCAATGTTTTGAAATTCAACGTGAATGGTGTATTCTGTCCGTCCGCTGAGAGTGGCACAGATGAACCGCAACACGATATTTACCATAATACCAGGCTGAATACATCGTTCGATATTTTTGGCACCGATAGGTATTGCCTGACTTTGGATAATAAAAGTGTCCGGGATGTGGCGGCTGCCGTTCCTTATGATTTACTGCTCATCATGATTAACCACAGCAGCTACGGCGGTGGGGGAATTTACAACTTTCAGACGGTTTTCACCAGTGCATGTGACTGGCGGAATTATGTGTTTCTTCATGAATTCGGACACGGCTTTGCAGGACTTGGTGATGAATATTATGCTTCATCTGTAGCATATCAGGACGTCTTTACCCCGGGTGTTGAACCACTGGAACCCAATATTACAACGCTTCCTGATCAATCCAATGTAAAGTGGAAAGAATTTCTTGCCCCCGAACTTATTGTACCCACCGATTGGGGCAAGTCCGGGTTTGACAGCCTTCAGTTGCAGTATGGTTTGGTAGAAAAGGAAGGCAAAACGGTTATTGACAGCCTTCGTATGGCAGGTACTGCTGAAAGTGAATTGGAAAAGGTGGCTCTCACCTACTCGAAAAGGTTATATGATCTATACCAGAAGCGGGATGATTTCCTGAAAAATCATCCATTGAAAGATAAGGTAGGTGTTTTTGAAGGTGCCAATTATTTGTCGTCAGGGATGTACCGGCCAACCCTCAATTCGCTGATGCATCAGTTTGACGCTGAGAGGTTGACTTACGGACCGGTTAATGAACATGCCATTCTGAATACAATCCGTTACTATTGTGAAGAATGAGCTATTTGTTGATATTCAGCCAAATATCCATTTGTAAAGCGGATAAATCACAGAAAATGCAGGAATATCGTTATAAGCAGAATAACCCTCATTAAGCCTGGATGCAGATTCGAGGAATTGGGGCGTAATTGGTTTTGAAGCATACCTTCCCATAATCAGACCGGTTAGCTGCATTATAAATGAATCGAAGATAACAATAGCGGTAATGACAAACTGAATGCTGTCGGATGTCTGTATGTCAAAAGGTTGAATATAAAATTTTGATACCAATGCGATACATGTCAACCACAGAGTTACCCGGAATATAAAACCATAACTCACCAGGTAAGAAACGTTGGATTTGGTGTCAGCAACAACTAAAATCAGACAGCTTGCCAATGCGCCGGCAATTATTCCGGCTATTAACCTCCAGGTATAACTGGATAGATTCAGAAATATCAAGCATCCTGCAATTGACAGTATCTTTATAAGCACATTAACACAATGGATGATGAATGCTTTATGTGACCTGGGTATTAAAACCGTGATGTTTTTATTGACATAATTTACGTTGTGTTGTCTGAAACCACCGGTTTTAAGTTTGATTTCCTTTAATTTTAGAAGTTCCATTTTATAAGGCACCGAATCTGCAGGTTTTTTCGGGCAATAATAACACTGTTGGGAAGCCTGGCGCCTGTCTGCAAACAAATGTTTAATCCGTTCCGGTGAATAATACAATTCACCAGGCCAGAAATAGTTCTTACGGTTGTCACGATAATACCATGCAATTCCTACTGCAAACGGCCACATCACCAAAACCAGGAATATCCATTGCCAGTTCTCCTGAATAGCAAATATCACAGGAGACAAGAAGAGAAATAAAAAAATGGGAAAACTCAGTAACCTGAAAAATGCAGTTAAAATCAATCCTAAATCATTTATTCCGCTTTGCTGGAAAGCTTCATGCTGTCTGCGGAATTTTTCATACCGCATCTTTGCCTGACGTTGTGCGCGTTCTTTTGCTTCTCGTCTGAAACGTTCATATTCATCAGACTTTCTGTACTCATCGTATTTTTGTTCATAATTGAAACTCCCCGGGTAATTTGCAGTCTGCTGGGGCCAATGATTCATCAGAAAATCATAGGCTTCGGTAATTTCGCAAAATCTTTCATGGGCATCCGGTGCCTTATTAACATCAGGATGGTATTTCTTGGCCAGGCGCCTGTATGCGCTGATTATTTCTTCCCTGCCCGAATTTTCTGGCAGTTGCAATATATGATAATAATTCTTTACCATGAAATTGAAAACAACCAATCTACAATGCAGGCAGACTAATTGTCTTTATATGTTTCAATTATTTTAAGCAGTTCTTCCTTAATAATAGGCTTTGAAATGTAGCCGTTACAACCGGCAGCCAGGGCTTTTTCCCTGTCTTCGAGCATGGCATAGGCGGTTTGTGCGATTACAGGCAAGTCCGGGTATATTTGTTTGATCTGCCGGGTTGCTTCATAACCATTCATTTTGGGAAGCTTGATATCCATTAAAACCAGTTTGATTTCAGGATGTTTTTGACACATTTCAACCGCTTCCGTTCCATTTGACGCTCTGATAATGCGGATCTTGTTTTTTGAAAGAATGGCTTCCAGAAACAAATAATTGATCTCGTCATCTTCAACTACAAGGACAACCATATGATGGAAATTTGTAATGATATTGTTTTCTTGATCTTTCTTTGATTTTTTTGTTGTGGCTTCAGTAGTAAAGGGTATGTTGAAATAAAAAACCGAACCTTTACCCGGAAGTGATTCCAACCAGATCTTGCCACCCATCAGATTCACCAGTTTCTCCGAAATGGTCAGTCCCAGTCCTGTTCCGCCATAATGATTGTTGATTTCAAGGTCAGCTTGCCGGAATGGTTCAAAAATCTTTTCATGCAGTTCAGCAGGGATTCCGATTCCGCTGTCCTCCACAAAAAACTCCATAAAGCCTTCAACAACCCTGTATCCGAATCTGATCTTACCTTCATGAGTAAACTTCACCGCATTATTGAGCAAATTGGTCAATACCTGTCTTAACCTGGTTTTATCGGTTCTGATAACGCATGAGCTATTTGCCAATGCTTTAACAGCCTCCAGTTTGATGTTTTTGGCAGCAGCCTGGGGTTCAAAAAATGCATACAGGATACCGATCAGCTCGTTAACCATCACATCTTCATAAACCAGCGTTACTTTTCCGGTTTCAATCTGTGAGACATCGAGGATGTCGTTAACAATTGTCAGCAATTGTTTGCTGCTGTCAATCACAATACCTGCGTAAAATTCCCTCTTTTCTTCAGAAAGTTTTGCATTTTTCATCAACTCGGAAAACCCAATGATTCCATTCATTGGAGTCCTGATTTCATGACTCATATTAGCCAGGAACGCCGATTTCAACTGGTAACTCTCTTCAGCTTTTTGTTTGGCCTCATTCAGTTCATCATTGATCTTGCGAATATGTTCCAAGTTTCTGATCAGTTCTTCATTCTGGGATATATATTCTTCGTTAAGCGCCAAATTATCCTCCATTTGTGCTTTCAGCGCAAGCTCAATTTTTTTCTGGTTGCTGATATCAATCTGTGTACCGGTCATTCTTAGCGGATTTCCCAGGGTGTCACGGGCAACAACCATACCCCTGACGACCACCCAAACCCACTCGCCTGAAATGTGTTTCAGGCGTGTTTCGCATTCAAAGAAATCAGTTCTTTCGTCCAGGTGCTTTTCCAGCAGTTCTTCAAGCCTGATCAGGTCTTCAGTGTGAACAAGTTGCTTCCAGGATTCAAAGCCAAATGATTCACGTTGCGAATTTTCAAGACCGATCATTTCGGCTAATCTTGCATTGATTACCATTTTTCCTGAAGGAATGAACCAGTCCCACAAGCCTGCTTTTGTGCCCTTGATGGCAAGCTTTAATCTTTCCTCGCTTTCGCGGAACCTTTGAGACTGCTTGTGTGACTCGGTCATGTCGCTGAATATCAGGACAACTCCTGTTATTTCCTGTTCATTGTTAAAAATGGGAGCAGCACTGTCGCTGACAACAAATTCTGTTTTATCTTTGGCAACAAGAATCGTTTGACTGCTCAGCTTAACCGTATGGCCTGTTTTGAGTACGTTCTCCACAGGATTTTCAGCTTTCTTCCGGGTAACCGCATTAATCAGGTTGATAACCTCATCAATTCCCTTTCCTTTGGCATCATGAAATTTCACACCGGTAAGCGTTTCCGCTACCGGGTTCATGTTGGTAATTTTACCTTTTGTGTCTGTTACAATAACTGCGTCACCAATCGATTTCAAAGTAATGCGCAGATTTTCCCTGCTTAGGATGAGCTCTCTCTTGATACTATGCTGAATAAGGGAGTAGATCACGAAAGCCCACAACAGGGGAATGGATGCACCAATAATGTTTTCTACCTGCTCATGTGCATGAGAGATGCCCAGCCATTCAATGAGCAAAAAAACCAGATAAGCCAGGTTGACTAATAGCAGATTTGTGATGATGTGCCTTACATCCCGGTTTGCAGAAGTCTTTCTGAAAAAGAAGATTAAAATAAATGCGGCAAGGGTAGCAAGAAATGCAACAATATCAAGACTGGCTATTATTTTCATCACAATTCCTCCCCACTGGTCCTGGTTGTATAATTCCAGCACCATCTTGCAAATATACATGCACTTACAGCATAAGCTAAATGCTCCAGAAAGTTCAGGTAACTTTCCAGGAAGAAACCTTCAAGCACTGTTAAAGACCAACCCATAAGCAGTAATAAATAACTAATGAAAAGAATATTCCAGGATTGAATCTTCTTCAGGTAATTCCAGTTCAACAGGATAAACAACAACACAATAATGCCCATGATGAGCATAACCACTTCGTCTTCCCTCAACATACTATCTTACGCTGATAATGGTTAAAATCTCATTAAAGATATAAATC
>CAYVBH010000263.1:0-5725 GCA_964449015.1 uncultured Bacteroidales bacterium | reverse complement strand
ATACCTCGCCCAGGGCGATTTGTTCCTGGTAACGGAAGCCTTGCATGAGCGCGGGTTGATTCTTAAAAATGCGCCCAACCTTACATTTAACCAGGAGTTTGTTATACCAGCCTTTACCTGGTGGGAAATACTGAAATACACGGCCGGCCTTAAATTTTACGATTTACTGGCCGGCCGTTTGAGTTTGGGCAGGTCGAAATTCCTGGGCCATGAAGATATGCTTGCTCAACTACCCGGGTTAAAAAATAACAATTTAAAGGGTGGTATCGTTTATCACGACGGCCAGTTTGACGATTCGCGGTTGCTCATCACCCTGATCCGGACGGTTGCGGATCATGGAGGTACTGCACTTAATTACTGCAAAGTCACTGGCCTGCTGAAAGACAGCCAGGGAAAAATAGCCGGGGTGACTGCCGTGGATCGCGAAACTGGGAGATCATTTGAGATTAAAGCGCGTGTGGTGGTAAACGCAACCGGTGTGTTCGCTGATGACCTGATCAGAATGGATTCGTCTGTTACCAGGCGCACCATCAGGCCGAGCCAGGGTGTTCATGTTGTGTTGCACAAAAGTTTCCTGGGTGGCACTTCCGCACTGATGATACCCAAAACCGATGACGGACGCGTATTGTTTGTCATTCCCTGGCACGACAGACTGGTGGTAGGCACAACCGACACTCCTGTGGAAGCGATCAGCACAGAACCCAAACCCCTGGATGAGGAAATAGATTTTATACTTCGCACTGCCGGAAAATACCTGACCCGGCAGCCAACCCGCGATGATATCCTTTCAGTATTCGCAGGCCTCAGACCGCTGGTATCGGATGCGGATAATCCTGAAAAAACCCGGGAAATTTCGAGAAGACATAAAATAGTAGTATCATCTTCGGGACTGGTAACGGTTGAGGGCGGAAAATGGACAATTTACAGGCGTATGGCGCAGGATACGGTGAACAGGATCATCAAAACCGGGATGTTGGAGAAAAGAGTGTGCAACACACGAACGCTGAAGTTGCATGGAATGAATGAACATTATCATGAGGAAAGGATGGACATGTACGGGGTTCATGCACCGGAGATTTTGCAAATGATCAGGGTAAAACCGGAAGACGGAATTCCCCTGCATCCGCGCTTACCCTATACACCTGCAGAAATCAAATGGATTTGCAGAAACGAAATGCCCGTCAGGCTTGAAGATGTGCTGGCACGCCGTACAAGGTCCTTGTTTCTCGATGCCGCGGCCAGCCTTGAGATGGCCCCGGAAGTTGCCGCCATCATGGCAGGTGAGTTGAATATGTCAACGGATTGGGAAAAGAAACAAACGGAGGAATATAGGGTATTGGCCAATAATTATATATGCCGGTGATTTAATAACAGCAACATGGAACATTATATCCTTGCCCTTGACCAGGGCACCACCAGTTCACGGGCAATTGTTTTCGATCACGAAGGCAATATGGTATCCGTTGTACAAAAGGAATTTACCCAGATATACCCCCACCCGGGCTGGGTTGAGCACAATCCCGATGAAATATGGTCGACCCAGGCCGGGGTTTCATTTGAAGCCCTTACAAGAGTGGGTATAAACAGCAACCACGTAGCAGCAATAGGCATTACCAACCAGCGCGAAACAACCATTGTGTGGAACAGAGAAACCGGTAAACCCGTGTATAATGCCATTGTGTGGCAAGACAGAAGGACTGCGGCATATTGCGACCAGATCAGGCAAACCGGTCACGGCACCCGCATAAAGCAAAAAACGGGATTGATTATCGATGCCTATTTTTCAGCCACCAAGATCAAATGGATTCTTGACAACGTAAAAGGAGCCCGGGAACTTGCCGGGAAGGGTAAACTGGCATTCGGCACTATCGACAGCTGGCTGGTCTGGAAACTCAGTGAGGGTACCGTGCATGCCACTGATGTTTCCAATGCGTCAAGAACCATGCTTTTTAACATACATACTCTTGAATGGGATGCTGAATTGCTTGATTTGTTTGACATTCCTGCATCCATGTTGCCTGTTGTAAAGTCATCAAGTGAAGTTTATTGCACGGCATCCGGTTTGTTCCCTGCTCCTGTTCCGGTTACAGGCATAGCCGGAGATCAGCAGGCTTCCCTGTTCGGGCAGCTTTGTATCAAACAGGGAATGGTAAAAAATACCTATGGAACAGGCTGCTTCATGATGATGCATACAGGCGAAAAACCGATTGCATCGGAAAACAACCTGCTAACTACGATAGCATGGAAAATCGGAGATCGTGTGGACTATGCCCTGGAAGGAAGCATTTTCATTGCAGGTGCGGTGGTGCAATGGCTTCGCGACAGCCTGGGAATCATCCGGACATCGGGCGATGTGGAAAAACTGGCGGCCGGCGTATCTGATAACGGGGGTGTGTATTTTGTGCCTGCCTTTGCGGGATTGGGTGCTCCGCACTGGAATCAGCATGCCAGGGGAACTATGGTGGGACTAACCCGCGGATCAACCGCAGCTCATATTGCCCGTGCCGCCCTGGAGAGTATTGCTTTTCAAACTCTTGAAGTGTTACAGGCCATGGAAGCCGATTCAGGCATCGTAATTAAAGAGATCCGGGTTGACGGCGGCGCTACTGTAAATGACCTGCTCATGCAGTTTCAGGCCGACATCACCGGCATCCGGGTGGTAAGACCTGTGGTTACCGAAACTACTGCACTAGGAGCAGCTTACCTGGCGGGACTTGCAGTCGGATTTTGGAAAAATATGGATGATCTCGAACATCACTGGCAAATGAACCGCACTTTTACACCAGCTATGAACAGTGAAGCTGTTCAATCTTTGATTCATGGTTGGAACAAAGCCATCAAGGCAGCAGCATGCTGGTCCAATAAGTAATAGTACTTTTTTAGTTTTTTTGATATCTATGTTGAGTATACCCGTAAAACACCAGAAGCCAGGCAGCCTTATGATCTTTCTGATGCGGGTTTTTCTTCTTTAACAACTATGGCCATATTTCTGCAGTAGCGGGAGCAATCGCCGCAACCTTTACATTTCTCCAGTATAATAAAGGCCTTGCCTTCCTTTACAATGAGTGCTTCTTCACGGCATGCCTTAGAGCAATGACCACATCCGCTGCACCGTTTTGCAACAACCATATATTTCTTCGGTTTCTCTGCGGGCTTTTGTGCAAAGCCCATGAGAGATATACCACCCAGTATTCCTAATCCCGTTCCTTTTAAAATGAATTCCCTTCTGTCCATAACTATCAAATTAACCTGACATTCATACGGCAAAAATAATACCAGGTTTCTAATAATCAAAAATTTTGTGAAAAATTGGGATACAGGGGTATACTGAGTTGTCGGCAGGCAGGCCTGTTGAAGTATGGCAAGCAGCAGCAGCAGCAGTGCATTGAAATGACAGTCATTGCGAGCGAAACGGAGTGGAACGTGGCAATCTCTTATGCATAGCTATTAGATATAGATTGCTTCAGTCGTACCTCCCTCGCAATGACACTTTTCAATTATGATTCCATGCCTACCCTGATTATTGTCAGACGGACTTAGCAGACTACCCATTCCTATTGATCAGCTCCTCAATCTCATTCAAATGCAACTGCAAATGTCTCAGGTAATCCATAATCATGGCTTTTAGTGTAACTTTCTTTTGAAGTGCGGTAATCCACTCGTTATCGAGCTTTTCGCTATTTACATTCCGGATTACATGTGCCACATGCAGATTGGCATATTTCCACAACTGAACCAGGTCGTCCCAGTTTTCCTGCTGGTATTGCTGAATGGCAATCCACCTGTCGTTGTTCCCCAGATTTGCATAATCGGGGAAAATCAACGGACTGGGCTGGTATTGCAAGTGAATGATCCGATGGGTATTGTTGGATGCCGAATCAATCATATGACCAACAATCTGTTTGATTGTCCTGTTCTGACTGTTTCTTCTTTCAGCAATCACCTCATGGGAAAGGACTGACAGTCTGGGTTCCCATTCTTTAACCAGGGTGGCAATTCCCTGAATTACGGGCTCAAATTCTCTTATCATGTTTAAATATAAAAAAACAGCCCGCCGGTTTATTGGCGGGCTGGCGCTCTTTAACCTACTTAACAAACCTGTAATACAATTCGTTCCATCTGAGCTCGTTTTTGATGCTGCTCATGGTGGCTTGTTTTCCGATGTGTACAAATTCAATACCGGCCATTTCGGCAAAATCCTCGAGGTATTGTGCATCAACAGCCTGGCTGAATGCCGTATGGTGAGCACCACCTGCAAGAATCCATGCTCCGGCTCCTGTTTTCAGGTCGGGTTGCGGAACCCACATTGCCCTGGCTACAGGTAATTTCGGCATGGGTGCATCGGCTTTAACGCAGTCAACCGAGTTTACAATCAGCCTGAACCGGGAACCCAGGTCAATCAGGCTGGCGTTGATGGCGGGACCTGTAGGCACATCGAAAACCAACCGGGCAGGATCAGCTTTTCCGCCGATTCCCAACGGGTGCACTTCAAGTTTGGCTTTTCCTTTGCCGATGCTCGGGCAAATTTCGAGCATATGGGCACCCAGTGCTTTCATTCCTTTCGGATTCAGGTGATAGGTATAGTCTTCCATGAAAGAGCATCCGCCCTTCAGTCCGGCTCCCATAACCTTCACTGCGCGAACCAGGGCTGCATGTTTCCAGTCGCCTTCAGCCCCAAATCCATAGCCTGCTGCCATAAGGCGCTGGCTGGCCAGGCCGGGAAGCTGGGTCAGGCCGTGCAAATCTTCAAATGTGGTAGTAAAGGCACCAAAACCTCCGCTTTCGAGAAAGCTTTTAATGGCTATTTCAAGCCGGGCCTGGTAGCGGACATTCGCGTGCAGTTTTCCCGAGGATTTTCCTTCGGGTGCCAACTGGTACAATTCTTCATACTCTTTAACCAGCTTGTCAATGGCTTTATCACTGACTTCATTCACCAGTTTCACCAGGTCGCCTACGCCATAACCATTCACCGACATGCCGAAACGGATTTGGGCCTCCACCTTGTCGCCTTCGGTTACAGCCACTTCCCTCATGTTGTCGCCAAATCTGGCTACTTTCAGCATACGGAAATCATAGAATGCAGCAGCAGCGCGGGTCCATTTACCAATCTGTTCCTGCACCTCCTCATCGCTCCAATGGCCAACAACCACCTTGCGGTTGATGTTCATGCGGGTCATGATAAACCCGTGTTCGCGGTCGCCATGAGCAGCCTGGTTCAGATTCATGAAATCCATGTCGATATCGGCCCAGGGCAGATCACGGTTAAACTGGGTGTGCAGATGAAGCACAGGTTTCTGCAATATTCTCAACCCGTTGATCCACATTTTCGAAGGTGAGAAAGTATGACACCAGGTGATCACGCCAATACATTTTTTTGAAGCATTGGCCTCCTGCATGGTATCAAAAATTTCATCAGGTGTTTTTACCACCGGTTTGAACAGCACCTCAACCGGAATCACAGCAGCCTTGTTCAGTGCTTTCACTATTGCCTGTGAATCGGCAGCCACCTGCCTGAGGGTTTCTTCACCGTATAAATGCTGGCTTCCGGTGATAAACCATACCTGCAATTTTTTCAGATCTATCATAAGTTTTTATTTAGTAATTGTTTCCAACAAATCATTCGTTATCAGCTTTTGGCCTTTTACTTTTAGCCTATAGCCAAAAGCCTGTCCTATTGCTGCCCGTAATATGATCCCGGGCCATGTTTTCTTTCGTAGTGTTTCCG
>CAYVBH010000262.1:0-5730 GCA_964449015.1 uncultured Bacteroidales bacterium | reverse complement strand
TGCTCATGTTATTAGATTTAAGGTTATACAGGTCAGTTCAGTGTTTCAGGCCGGCTAAACCTGTTCAAAAATCATTGAAATTTTTAAAGCCTCGCATAATAAATTTAAAAAGCAACTAACTTTCAAACACTAAATTAACAACATACACGGAATAATAATAAACAATAAGACTAAAGTTATTCACAATTATAATTTTTGTTGATGATGGATTGCCCGAACCATAAGCTTCCCGAACTTTCATGTCCTGTTAATTATTATATTGGTATCATACGAAGCACGTTAATAAATGTTTGCAAATCAGTATTAATAATTGATTCAGAGAGATGAAAAATTTATGAAAATAAAAATCCTTCATATCTGAAATTAAGTGTGCATCTGTGTTGCACGACTTATAAGTCATTCCGTGTGAATGGAAGAATTTTGAAAAAATTCTAAATCAGATTATGGATTGATGACCTTGAGGAAAGCCTGTTAACTCAGGTAGGGAAGTAAGCGTTAATTTTTGGAAGAAAAAGATTTTAAGAATTCTTATTTGATAGTGTTCTCTCATATCAGGCAGAATCATGAATTGAGAATGCCTGCGATCAATTAAGATTTATTTATTTCAACCAATCTTTTCCTGATCAATTCTATTTTTTCAATTCTATCGCCTGAAAAGGTTTTGTATGCATTATTTACAAATTCAAAAAGCAATAATGATTTGTGAAAAAAGGGAAGGCTTTCCTGTTGTTTGTTTTTTGAACAAAGTAAAGTGGCCTCTGCAAACATAAGCTCAGCCAATATTTCAAGGTGTTCATTGGTAAAATTATGTTCCTGCATCAATTCAGAAGTTAAATTTTTAATTGGGATTTGCTGAAAGAAGGAAGCATCTTTTCTTAGTGTGGTAAGATATGCATCGTGTAAAGATTTTTCTGCCTGTTCCAACTGGCCTTTCGATATCATTCCAAAAATTGCACGAAGCAATTCACCAAGCATCTCAATCATGCGCAGTATATAATCTTTCTGATACATCCGGATTTTTTATTTTAAAACATTAAATTTACATAATAATTTCATCTGTTTATTATGAAAACTAAAATCACCATCTTGTCGGCAATATCATTGGTTTTTTTAACCAGTGTTTCGTTCAGTCAGACTTTTAACAAAGCAAAAATCGACAGTTTGTTGGATCTGCTTGCCGCAAAAGACAAGTCAATGGGAAGTCTTGCTTTATTCGAAGACGGGAAAGAAATATATACCAGAGCCATTGGATTCAGCCAGATTGAGCCCCAAATAATAATGGCAACACCAGCAACAAAGTACAGGATTGGATCAATATCCAAAATGTTTACTGCTACGCTCATATTTCAACTCATCGAAGAAGGTAAACTCGATTTATTTGCAACGCTGGATGAGTTCTTTCCAACGATACCCAATGCTCAAAAAATTACTGTGGCCAACCTGTTGAATCACCGCAGCGGCATACATAATTTCACAAATGATTCGTCGTACCTGAAATGGAACACAGAACCAAAAACACAATCGGAAATGATAGCAATTATTGCATCATACAAATCTGATTTTAATCCCGGGGCAAAAACCGAATACAGTAATTCCAATTATATTTTACTTGGATATATTGTTGAAAAGTTACGACATGCACCTTACAACGAATTGCTGCAAAAATATATTTGCTTAAAAGCCGGCCTGGAGAGCACATACCTGGGTGGCAAAACCGATATCAGCAAGAAAGAAAGCTTTTCATACAAGTATAATTCCAAATGGGAAAAGCAATCCGAAACCGATATGAGCATACCGCACGGAGCAGGAGCTGTTGTTTCCACTTCGTCGGACCTGTGTAAATTCATTTTGGCCTTGTTTTCAAATCAGCTTGTGAGCGAAGTAAGTCGGCGATCAATGATGAAAATAACTGACGGACTGGGCATGGGTATGATGAAATTTCCCTTTTATGAAAAAGAAGCATATGGTCATGCTGGTGCCATTGATGGTTTCAACTCAATGGTAGGCTACTTCCCGGAAGAAAAAGTTGCCATTGCATACTGTGCCAACGGCACAGTATACTCAGGGAATGACATCATAATCGCTGCGCTGAGTGCCATTTTCAATAAGCCTTTTGAATTGCCCGTATTCAGTTCCTACCAGGTTACACCTGCGGAACTCGACCAATACCCGGGTGTTTATTCAAGTAACCAGGTCCCTTTAAAAATTACTATAACCATCAAAGAAGGGCAGCTCTATGCGCAAGCTACCGGACAACCATCGTTCCCGCTGGAATGTACAGAAAAAAATGTCTTCAGGTTTTATACAGCCGGTGTCACTATCTTTTTCAATCCCGGTGAAAACAAGTTTATACTGGAACAGGGAGAAGGAAAATACCATTATACCAAAGACAACTGATTCAAAAATAGGATGAAAAACACTGCACTGCTCCTGATAGACCTCCAGAACGATTATTTTCAAGGAGGTTCCAATTCCTTAGTGAATAGCACAGAAGCTGTAATGAACGCCAGGTCGGTTCTTCAGAATTTCAGGGAAAAACACATGCCGGTTTTCCATGTTCAACATATAGCTACGCGGCCCGGTTCCACCTTCTTTCTTCCGGGCACAAAGGGCGCAGAGATACATCCCGAAGTGGCACCTGTTGAAACAGAAAGCATTATTATCAAACATACACCCAACAGTTTTGTTGAAACTACGTTGCTCTCCGAACTGCGCGATACGTCTGTCAGGGAAATCGTCGTGTGCGGGATGATGACCCACATGTGTGTGGATGCCACAGTACGTGCTGCAAGAGATTATGGATTCAAATGCAGTTTGATTGCGGATGCCTGTGCAACCAGAGATTTGCAGGTTTTCGATAAAACACTCAGAGCTGAAGAAGTTCATCATGCTTTTTTGGCTGCGCTGAATGGCTATTATGCAGCTGTTATAAACACCAGACAATTTCTAAATATTTAGTCCCATAATCATAAACATAATGGAACCTCTTGTTCTCACAGACAAATCTGTCACCCCAACGGATGAACAGATTTTCTCAATCATCGGAGAAAACCGCATTCATTGGCAAAAACTGATGAATGGAATCGCAGAGCAATTTCCTGAAGCCAAAGGAGAATGGAATTTCTACAACGACGGGAAGAACTGGTTATTTAAAATGGTCAGGAAGAAGAAAACGCTTTTTTGGATCGGGGTGCAAAGCGACACATTTCGCATCACTTTTTATTTTGGAGATAAAGCAGCATCGTTGATCGAGGATAGTAAGCTGGATGCTGAATTAAAAGACGAATTCCGAAACGGCAAATATTACGGCAAGATCAGGGGCTTGTCCATTAAAATTAAAAAAACACAGGATGTAACCAATGCATTCATTCTGGTCGGCATCAAATCGAAAGTATAGACAGGGTGACAGTTTGTAAACAGTGCTGATGAATCATCATTTCAGGATCATGGAGCGACTGATCAATTTCTTTGGATTATCCGTCTCAAAATAATATCTTCGGACCTGCTAAAAATCATGTACTATGGAAAAGTGGTGGTCTGCAGATATCCCTGATATTATTGGAAAACTGGGCAGTCATGTTGATGAAGGAATATCTTCACAAGAGGTAATTGAAAGACAGAAAAAGTATGGATTGAATCAGCTGGCTGAGAAAAAGGGCCGTTCTGCCATTGCCTTGTTTTTCGACCAGTTTAAGGATTTCATGATCTGGGTGCTGATTGGTGCGGCACTGGTTTCAGGATTTCTGAAGGAATGGGTTGATGCTTTTGCCATTATCGGCATTGTTATTCTGAATGCCATCCTGGGATTTGTCCAGGAATTCCGTGCGGAAAAATCCCTGGCAGCGTTGAAAAAACTCTCCTCGCCAACCTCAAAGGTTATTCGTGACGGTAACCATCAGGTGATTCCTTCGAGTGAAATTGTGCCCGGTGACCTGGTTGAAATGGAAGCAGGCGACTTTGTTCCTGCCGACGGCCGAATTGTTTATGCTACCGGTAACACAGCCACGCATGAAGCCAGTTTAACCGGCGAATCCACTCCTGTTTCAAAAACTTCCTCACGAATTGACAAAGAAGATACATCCCTGGCCGACCGTTCGAACATGGTGTATATGGGGACCTCCGTAGTTAGCGGAAAAACACGTGCCCTGGTTACAGGTACCGGCATGAATACTGAACTGGGAAAAATCGCCGGACTGATCCAGGAAATAGAAGACAACACAACGCCGCTTCAGAACAAGCTGAAAGAATTTGGAAAGATCATTATAGTTGTTGTATTTGCTTTAGTAGGACTGATTTTTCTTATCGGCTACCTGCGTGGAGAAGAGGTGATCGGATTGTTTCTCACAGCAGTAAGTTTAGCGGTGGCTGCCATTCCCGAGGGATTGCCAGCAGTGGTAACCATTGCACTGGCACTTGGCGTGCAACGTATGGTAAAACGCAACTGCATCATCAGGAAGCTGCCTTCGGTTGAGACACTCGGATGCACATCTGTGATCTGTTCAGACAAGACAGGAACACTCACCAAAAATGAAATGACAGTTCAGGCTGTTTTTCAGGGTGGTGATTTCTTTGATATTTCGGGAATTGGTTATGCTCCAACCGGTGAATTCCTTAAAGATGGGAAAAAAATTGCACCCCAAGAATATCCGGGACTGATAAAGCTCATTACAGGATCTGTATTATGCAACGGGGCACAGCTGATTCATGAGGAAGGAACCTTTAAAATTGTCGGTGATCCAACCGAAGGCGCTTTGCTGACTATGGCAGGCAAAGCCGGCCTTACAAAAAAGGATTTGGAGGCATCGTATTCCTTCATAGAGGAAATTCCTTTTGACTCTGAACGAAAACAAATGACCATAATCCGTCAGCATAACCGGAAATATATTGCTTTCGTAAAGGGCGCCCCTGACATCCTGTTATCCAATTGCACACATTTGGAGGAAAACGGGCAGGTGCTGGCACTTGATCCGTTGAAAAAACAGGGTATTCTTCAGGCCAATTCAGAACTCGCTGACCGGGCCATGAGGGTACTTGCTGTAGCCTACAGGGAGTTCGACGCATTACCTGCAAGCCTGGATGCACCAACCATTGAAAAAGAGCTCACCTTTATCGGACTGATTGCCATGATCGATCCGCCACGTCCGGAAGTTAAACTGGCCATGGAGAACTGTCGAACAGCCGGTATCCGGTCGGTGATGATCACAGGTGATCATAAAAACACCGCGGTAGCCATTGCCCGTGAACTCGGTTTTTACAGCCCTGATTCTCTGGCCTTCACAGGCGAAGAACTCGACCGCATGACCCCGGAAGAATTCAAAAAAAATGTCGATAAAACTGCCGTCTACGCGCGTGTTTCTCCGGAACACAAACTCATGATCGTAAAAGCATGGCGTGAGAAAGAACATATAGTAGCCATGACCGGTGATGGGGTTAATGATGCACCGGCAGTAAAAGAAGCAGATATCGGGGTGGCCATGGGCATCACGGGCACCGATGTGACCAAGGAGGTCTCAGAAATGGTGATTACTGATGACAATTTTGCATCTATTGTTAATGCAGTTGAAGAAGGGCGTGGTATCTATGATAACATCCGGAAGTTCATCCATTACCTGTTATCCTGTAACGTTGGTGAGATCCTGGTGATGTTTGTTGCATCATTGGTAAGACTGCCTGTTCCGTTGTTACCGATCCACATTTTATGGGTTAACCTGGTAACGGATGGCCTTCCGG
>CAYVBH010000261.1:0-5739 GCA_964449015.1 uncultured Bacteroidales bacterium | reverse complement strand
GCCAAAATGATATAATTGAATGACCACCATCTTTTGAAAAATTACAGATAGAAATTTTACAGATCCTATGGAAGAACAAAAAGACAAGCTCTTTACCGGGTTTCCGCCCGTATCGGTTGCCGATTGGGAAAATCAGATCAAAGCTGATCTGAAGGGAGCCGATTATGAGAAAAAGCTCATCCGAAAGACCATGGAAAATATCCGTATCAAACCTTACTACACTGCAGATGATCTGAAGGGACTTGAACATCTGGAACAACTTCCGGGTGATTTTCCTTTTCTGCGTGGGAAAAATACCACAAGTAATCAGTGGGAAATCAGGCAGGAAATCCAGGTTCATGATGTCGATGCAGCTGTTAAAAAAGCTCAGTATCTCATCGAAAGGGGAGTTACTTCAATAGGATTTGATCTGCGCGGCAGTAAAGAAATGACTCTCCAGGAACTGAATCAACTGATTGCATCAATTGACCTGAAAAAGGTGAGCATTCATTTTTCGGCCGGTGCGAGTTCCCGCAAATTTCTGGATCTTTTTCTGAAGACAATTGAAGCACTGAAAATTCAGGGTGCTGAAATACGGAGCTCCGTTGAATTTGATCCGCTGGGTTACCTTACCATGACCGGCGGGTATTACCATTCTGAGCAGGAGGATCTGGCCGATCTGGATAACATGCTGCGTATGGCAGAAAAATTTCCTCAAATCAGGGTGTTATCAGTTGCCAGTCACTTTTTTAGCGACTGCGGTGCATCGGCAGTGCAGGAACTGGCATTCGGATTAGCCATGATGGCTGCTTACCTGAAAGAGCTTACTGATCGCAACCATCCGGTGAAGGAGATCGCCGGGCACATGCAGTGGAACCTGGGTACCGGTCCCGATTACTTCATGGAAATTGCCAAGGTAAGGGCCGCCCGCATGCTGTTTTCATCATTGATGAAAGCTTATGACGCACCCGTCAGCACCGGCATTTTTATCCACAGTACCACCACCAGCTGGAACAAAACACTGTATGATTCCGATGTGAATATGCTCAGGCTAACAACAGAAGCCATGGCCGCCATCCTGGGCGGAAGCAATTCACTCCTGGTCAGGCCGTATGACTCAGATTTCAGGGAGCAGGGAGCATTTTCAGAAAGGTGGGCACGCAACCTGCAGCACATCATCAAAGAGGAATCCTACTTCGATAAGGTAGTGGATCCTGCAGCCGGATCCTATTATATTGAGAACCTTACCAATTCGCTGATGAAAAGCGCCTGGGAACTCTTTCTGAAGGTAGATGAAATGGGCGGGTATGCAAAGGCATTTGTCGATGGTTTCATCAGTCGTGAAATCGGAACCACGGCTTCGGGCCGCAGGGCCATGGTGGCTACACGACGTGAAATATTGCTGGGCACTAACCAATACCCTAATGCCAAAGATGTCATGGCCGATAAGGTTGTTGAGAGCATTGCTTTCCCCGAACCTGTAAAAAACCGGGCGAAAATTGCGGAGCCGCTTCAACCGATACGCGCGTCGGTTGATTTTGACAAGCTGAGATTGCGTACCGAGAAGCATGAACAACGGCCGAAGGTTTTTCTGCTGACTATTGGCAACCTGGCTATGCGGTTGGCCAGGGCCCAGTTTTCAGGCAACTTCTTTGCTTGTGCAGGCTACGAAATTATTGACAATTTGGGATTTTCCGCTGCCTCTGAAGGTGTTGAGGCCGCTTTCAAAGCCGGTGCCGATATCATAGTAGTGTGCAGCAGCGATGATGAATACGCCCAGGTTGCACCCGAGGTGACCCGGCTGGTTAATGGAAAGGCTATTGTGGTTGTGGCAGGCGCCCCGGCATGTATGGAAGAACTAAAACAGAAGGGTCTGAATGAGTTCATCCACATGCGCTCCAATGTGCTTGAAACGCTCCTTCATTTTCACGAAATGCTCGGAATAGCCTGATTACAGTAAGCCCTAAAAAAACTTATATTCAGAATAAAAAAATCAAATACATGAAGCCCGATTATAGAAAGATAGTCCTTCAGAACCTGACCCCACAAAATATCCAGGCAGCAAATGAAGCTGTCTCTCCGGATACCGGTAATTTGTGGATGACGGCAGAGCAAATCCCTGTAAAACCGGTGTATACAAAAGAAGATTTGGAAAACCTGGAGCATCTTGCTTATGCAGCAGGTGTTCCGCCCTTCCTGAGAGGTCCGTATTCCACCATGTATGTAATGAAACCTTGGACCATCAGGCAGTACGCCGGCTTTTCAACTGCCGAGGAATCGAACGCCTTTTACAGGCGCAACCTGGCAGCAGGGCAAAAAGGACTATCGGTAGCCTTCGACCTGGCCACGCACCGCGGATATGATTCAGACCACGAACGTGTGGTGGGCGACGTGGGCAAGGCGGGAGTTGCCATTGATTCCATTCTGGACATGAAGGTGCTCTTTGATAAGATCCCGCTCAACCAGATGTCGGTTTCCATGACCATGAACGGTGCTGTTTTACCCATCATGGCGTTTTATATTGTGGCTGCCCTGGAACAGGGAGCTAAACTCGAAGAGCTGAGCGGCACCATTCAAAATGACATCCTCAAGGAGTTCATGGTAAGGAATACATATATCTATCCCCCTGAAACCTCCATGCGCATCATTGCCGACATTTTCAGTTATACATCCCGGTTTATGCCCAAGTTTAATTCCATCAGCATTTCGGGATATCACATGCAGGAAGCCGGTGCCACGGCCGATATTGAACTTGCCTATACACTTGCTGACGGACTGGAATACCTGAGAACCGGGGTCAATGCCGGACTTGATATCGATTCCTTTGCGCCACGGCTTTCTTTCTTCTGGGCAGTGGGCATGAATCATTTTATGGAAATTGCCAAAATGCGTGCTGCACGCATGCTGTGGGCCAAAATTGTAAAGCAGTTCAATCCGAAGAACCCGAAATCACTTGCGCTGAGGACCCATTCACAAACATCAGGCTGGAGTCTTACCGAACAGGATCCCTTCAACAACGTATCACGCACATGCATCGAAGCCATGGCTGCTGCATTGGGACATACTCAAAGCCTGCACACCAACGCCCTGGATGAGGCCATTGCATTGCCTACCGATTATTCTGCCCGGATTGCCCGGAATACACAAATTTATCTGCAGGAAGAAACCGGGATTACCCGGAGCGTGGATCCCTGGGGTGGCTCGTATTATGTGGAATACCTGACCAGCGAAATAGCACACCGTGCCTGGAAACTCATTCAGGAAGTAGAGGAATTGGGAGGAATGGCCAAAGCCATTGAAACCGGACTGCCCAAAATGAGAATTGAGGAAGCGGCTGCCCGCAAGCAGGCTCGAATAGATGCAAAGAAAGACATCATTGTAGGCGTGAACAAATACAGGCTCGAGAAAGAAGACCCCATTGATATACTCGAAGTAGATAATGCTGCAGTTCGCAATGCCCAGCTTAAAAGACTTCAGGAACTCAAAACAAACCGCGATTCAAAAGCTGTGGAGCAGGCGCTCGAAGCGATTACAGAATCGGTAAAAACCGGTCAGGGAAACCTGCTGGAACTTTCGGTGGAAGCGGCAAAATTACGGGCCACCCTGGGAGAGATTTCCTATGCCATCGAAAAGGTGAGCGGACGCTACAAGGCCTTTATCCGCTCTATTTCGGGAATATATTCATCCGAATCGGCTGGCGAGGAGGGCTATGCAAAGGCAAGAACACTCTGCCAGGATTTTGCAAAACGTGAAGGCCGTCAGCCGCGTATCATGATTGCAAAAATGGGACAGGACGGTCACGATCGCGGTGCCAAGGTGGTGTCAACCGGATATGCCGATATCGGATTTGACGTGGACATCGGTCCGCTGTTCCAGACTCCGGCAGAAGCTGCCCGACAGGCTGTTGAAAATGATGTTCATGTACTGGGTGTTTCCAGTCTGGCCGGCGGGCACAAAACACTGGTACCGCAGGTGATAGAGGAGTTACAGAAACTTGGTCGCGATGACATCATGGTTATCGTGGGCGGTGTGATTCCGGCACAGGACTATGACTTCCTGTATAAATCGGGAGTGGTGGGTATTTTTGGTCCCGGCACTTCCGTATCACTGGCCGCGAGAAAAATTCTCGAGGTGCTGATGGAAACACTGCACAATTAGTGACAACAGCCTGGTTTTGAAACTTCAGCCGGAAAAACGGTGTATTTTTTGCCGGGAATCATTATCTTTGAGGAACAACTAGCATAACCATGGAAGAACATAGAAGTACCGCCGGTCAGGGTCTTGGTGTTGCAGGTTTGGTCATGGGCATTATGGCCATACCCATGGGTCTGTTTCCCTGCACCTTTTATTTGGGCATTATATTCGGCATCATCGGCATCATCCTGAGTGTTGTGGCTCTTTCCCAGGCAAACCGGGGAGCCGGGCCTAAAGGAATGATCATTGCCGCACTGGTATGTTCTATTGTGGGGCTGACTTTTGCCTCGGTATGGGGATTTACGCTTTCACATAACGGCCCCAGGTTTATCAAAGAAATCATCCGTGAGGGAATTGATGAAAACGACTTTGAAGGCATTGGCAAGGATGCGGAAGACATCCTCAAGGATTTGGAAAACGATACCTCCTACATTGTTGATGAACATGCATCGGATATGCAGCAAATCACAGATACCCTGAAAATGCTTGAAGGTGAAGGCAACAATCCTTAGGGACAGCTACTTTTTAGTCAATCTATCTTTCATTGCAATTATCCTGGCCATTTTTGGCTATTCTCTATTCTTTGGTGCGGCCGGTCGAAAACATCCGTTGCCTTCAGGTTCAGCAATACTTACCGGAAAACCTGCTGTAAGTACCGGTTTATCGCGCAGTTTTTCATCCCTGATGCGTTTTGATTTGGAACGGGCACGGTTGTATAACCGGCATGGAATCCGGATATTTCTTTTTTTTCTGATACAGCTGGCGATGAGATCGGGTGCCCTGGTTTTTTGCATACATGCTGAGGTGGTTAGAAAACGGCACCTTGTTCATTTTGATATCCTGCTTTCGCTGATGCTGTTCATTGTTATGTTCTGGCCCTTTCTGTCATTATTCATAATGACGATTACAGGTCATTCCTGAAGACTAATTTTCCTCCCCTGGTTAATAACTTTCTGTAACTTCATCACCTAGGTTGATAAAGATGTGTTTAATTGCATGGTCAAGTCCGCTAAATCATTTGGAGCTTTGGAAAACGCTTTCAAATAGGAAGTAACTCATGTAACCCCAATAACTAATAAATCACAACTATGGAAATCAAAGGATCAGCGGTGAAGTCAATTCCAGACTATCTGAGGAAACACCACCCGGAAAAATACAACACCTGGCTGGAGAGCCTTCCCGAAAAGTCGAGAAAGATCTTTCAGGAACCTGTGTTGCCATCAAGCTGGTACCCCTTGCAGGATGCCGCACTGATACCAACCGAATCGCTCGGTCAGCTGATATTCAGTGATGCGGTTAAAGGAGCCTGGCAGTGCGGACGCTTCAGTGCGGAGACTGCCCTGACCGGGATATACAAATTCTTTGTGAAAGCGGCATCACCACATTTCATAATCGACCGGGCGGGACGAATTTTCACCACCTACTATCAGCCCTGTAATATGGATGTAACCGAAAAGGGTGACGATTTTGTTGTGTTGCGCATTACCCAATTCGAAGAACCCAGCAAGCTCATCGAGGGTCGCATAGGCGGTTGGATTGAAAGGGCGATGGAGATTCACGGCGTGG
>CAYVBH010000260.1:744-5747 GCA_964449015.1 uncultured Bacteroidales bacterium | reverse complement strand
TTACAAGAACGGCAAATACTATTTTTACTTTCCTGCTAACAGCAATTCGAAAGTTACCGGCAGAAGGTCGTTTGGTATTGGTGTAGCTGTAGCGGACAAACCTGAGGGACCTTATATTCCGCAACCCGAGCCAATAAAAAGCCTGCCTGGTATTGACCCGAACATCTTCATCGATAAAGACGGACAGGCTTATATTTATTGGTCAATGGGGAATATTTTTGTGGCAAAACTAAAGGACAACATGCTGGAACTGGCTTCGGAGCCGCAGGTGGTGAAAGAGCTTCCTCAAAAGGGGCTAAAAGAAGGTCCATGGCTGTTTGAACGCAACGGAATTTATTACATGACCTATCCGCATGTGGAAAACACCATTGAACGGCTCGAATATGCCATCGGCGATAATCCTATGGGACCGTTTAAATATGCCGGTGTTATTATGGATGAATCGCCCATGAACTGCTGGACTAACCACCATTCATTCATAGAATACAATGGCCAGTGGTATTTGTTTTATCACCAGAATGCCTACTCACCCAAATTTGACAAGAACCGTTCGGCCTGCATTGATAGTATGTTCTTCAATGCTGACGGTACCATACGCAAGGTCATTCCCACACACCGCGGAGTTGGCCTGACGAAGGCATCACAAAAAATTGAAATCGACAGGTACAGTTCCGTCAGCGAAAAAGGAGCAATGGTTGAATTCCATGATACTACCTACCGGTTTAATGGTTGGAAGACCATCTTTGATAAAAAGGGTGCCTGGATCCAATACAATGCGGTGGATTTTGGAAAGAAAAAAACCAAAGCCATTCAGATTAATGCCTGTTCTGAAACAGGCGGGAGTGTCCAGATCAGACTCAATAGCACAGGCGGACCCATACTTTCCGAGGTTGTTATACCCAAAAACAGTCAATGGAGTATTGTAACTGCCAAAGTTAAGAAGGCCCTGCCCGGAGTCCAGAACCTGGTGATCGTATCAACCGGTGATCAGCCTGTGCAGATTGACTGGGTTTCTTTTAAATAGCCCCATTCCGAAAAGTATCAGCCATTAAACGACTCACAATAAATTCAAAAAAATGAAAAAAAACTGTTCTCCTATCACGCGAAAGTATGAAAATCATACTACACAGGAATCATCCTGCCGGTGCAAGACAGCACGTTATGGCTTGCAAAAGCGTATCGTTACTTTATGTGTGTTTCTGGGATTTATACTTGCAGCTTTTCTGCCCTATACGGTTAAAGCCCAGTTACCCATCTATCTCAATACATCTTATTCTTTCAAAGAACGGGCAGCTGACCTGGTTTCGCGCATGACGCCTGAAGAGAAGCAAAGTCAGCTTGGTAACACCATGCCGCCAATTCCGCGCCTGGGTGTGAAAAAGTACGATGTATGGGGAGAGGCCCTGCATGGCGTCATGGGCAGAAACGACAACAGCGGGATGACTGCAACCTCATTTCCCAACAGTGTAGCTGTTGGTTGTACCTGGGATCCTGAATTGATCAAACGCGAAACGAATGTTATTGCTGATGAAGCCAGGGGGTTCAATTATAATTATATTTTTACGCTTACCTATTGGTCGCCGGTAATTGAACCTACAAGAGACCCCAGGTGGGGGCGCACAGCCGAAACTTTTGGAGAAGATCCTTTTCTTGTATCGCAAATTGGAGGTGGCTTCATCCGGGGGTTGATGGGCGATGATCCAACCTACCTGAAGGCCGTTCCCTGCGGTAAACATTACTTCGCCAACAATACCGAATTCAATCGTCATAACGGCAGCTCCAATATGGACGACCGTGACATCAGGGAATTTTACATTTTCCCCTATAAAACATTGATCCAGAAAGATGACTTGCCGGCGATTATGACCGCATATAATGCTGTTAACTCCATACCGATGTCGGCCAGTATTTATTATGTTGACTCCGTGATTCGCAAAACATATGGAATGGATGGATATGTAACCGGCGATTGTGGTGCTATATCCGACATGTTAAGCGGCCACCATTTTGCAAAAAATGCAGAAGAAGCAACATCGATGGGTCTTAAATCGGGTGTTGATTGCGATTGCGGCAGCGTTTACCAGGCCAGTGCTGTAGCATCTCTGCAAAAGGGGTTGATTACCGAGGCCGACATGGACAGAGCGCTGGTAAACATGTATACGATACGAATGAGATTAGGAGAATTCGATCCTCCGTCTAAAGTTCCTTATGCAGGTATCAGGCCGGAAATTATCAATGACCCTTCACACAACGACCTGGCGCTGGAAGTTGCTACCAAAACTCCGGTGCTCCTGAAAAACAATATGGTTACGAAAACCGGAAAAAAGGCGCTTCCGCTTAAAGCAGGCAGCATTAAGAAGATTGCGATTCTTGGCCCTCAGGCTGACAAAGTTGAATTAGGTGATTACTCCGGAGAGGTGGAAGGCAAGCTAAAAGTCTCCCCAATCAACGGAATTCAAAATTACATTAAACAAAATAATCTGAATATTGAGGTTGTATCGAAAGTGGGTGGCAATCTTGCCAGACGAACTGATTTCTTCAACATGGTGAAATTTTCGACTGTCACCAAAGCCGGTGCTGTGAAAGAATTTGATGCAACCAAATTCGATGCCTCGGCCAATGGTCTGATTACCTCTGCTAGATTTGGCATGAGCCAGGTTCGGGGTATTAAAGATGGCGACTGGACTTTGTATAATAACGTGGATATTACCGATGTGGATTCTATCCGGTTCAATGTGGCTGTCTCCGGTAACGGAGGCACCCTTGAGGTTCGCGTTGGTTCTGCAACCGGAAACATACTTGCTTCCAAAAAGATTGCTCCTCCGCAACAAGCAGGTGGTTTTTTTGCACGTCCACAGAATGTTTCTGCAAAGCTGAATACACTAGGCATTACAGGACCTCAAACCGTTGTTCTGGTTTATCGCGAAGGTGAAGTACCCGCAACTGATCAGGAAACCCTTGATATGGCTGCTGCTGCAGATTTGGCAATTGTCTTTGTTGGTACCGACCAGTCTACCGGCCGCGAAGAATCAGACCGGTTTACCATTTCTCTGCCCGGTAACCAGAATGAGCTGATTCAATCTGTTGCAGCCGTTAATCCCAATACTATAGTTGTCATCCAGGGTATGGGCATGGTTGAAGTTGAAAAGATAAAAAACAATCCGAACATATCCGGGATAATCTTCACCGGATACAATGGTCAGGCACAGGGAGCTGCAATGGCCAAAATCCTGTTTGGCGAGGTGAACCCAGGCGGAAAAACAAGTATCACCTGGTACAAGTCGCTTCAGGACCTGCCCGATTTTAACGACTACGATTTGCGTGGTGGTTCAGGTAAAAACGGCAGGACCTACATGTACTTTAACAAGGATGTTTCCTATGAATTTGGATATGGCTTGTCCTATACAACTTTTGAATACAGCAATTTCAAAATCAGCAAAACCAGTATTACACCAAACGATAAGGTAACTGTTTCTGTGGATGTGAAAAATGCCGGTTCTGTTGATGGCGACGAGGTTATACAGGTTTATGTGAGAACTCCCGATAGCCCGGCATCACTTGAAAGACCCATAAAACGCTTAAAGGGCTTTAAACGGGTAACTATTCCCTGCGGACAAACCAAAACAGTATCTATTGATATTGATTGTGCTGATCTTTGGTTCTGGGATGCCAAAAGCAAGCGAATCACCTTCGATCAGGGCAAGTATGTGTTCGAAATTGGAGCCTCTTCAAAGGATATCAAAGGAACTGTGGAAGCCGCTATGAGTGGTATATACAAGGCAATTCTGACTACTGTTGTTGCCGATTGTGACAAGGTAGTATTACTACCCGGAAATAATGCACAAATGAGTGTTTCTGCATCCATGTCAGACGACAGTTTCTATGACATCAAAAAGGCAAAAGTAATCTATAAAAGCAACAATACGACTGTGGCCACTGTTGACGCCAACGGAAAGGTTACGGCTGTTGGTCCCGGCACGGTATCGCTGTTTGCAGAGGTTACTGTTGACGGTATTACCTTATCAAACAATGTGGCTGTTAAAGTAAAGCCCGATCTTTCTCCGAAATCAATCAAGGTAAACGGGAAGGATATCGCAGGATTTAACAAGGATATCAAAGCATACAGTTTTCTGCTCAAGAACACTGCAAAACTTCCTGTAATTGCAGCCAGTGCAATGAGCAGCAATATTGTTGTGGATATTGAACAGGCAAAAGGCATACCCGGAACAGCAATTGTAAGGTATATTGACAACATAACCTATGAGAAGAACATCTATTACTTCAATTTTGATGTTCCATCAGTAAGTGATGAATTTGATGGTTCTGTTGGCAAACAATGGAAGTGGATTCGTGAAAGTCAGGCCAATTACAGCTTCTCAAAGAAAACCGGATCTCTTACTATTACTACCGAAACCGGCGACATTTCAGAGAACAGCAATAATGCCAAAAATATATTGCTTCAAAGCGCAAACAACGACTGGGCTTTAGAAACTAAACTGGCATGTTCACGTGTGCCATCACAACCGGAGAATTCAGGAATTCTGGCATATCAGGACGAGAACAATTTTGTAAAACTGATGCTCAGGGCTGTTACCAAAACAAGCCGTTCGGGCTGGAATACTACTGCCGGTGCTCAAGTGCAACCCGGTACTATTGATCTTGTTGTGGAAGAAAACGGTATTGCCAAATCTTTTGCCTCTTTCAATCTCAGGGAAGAGATTACAGGCAACAATACGCTGGTACTTAAACTGGAGAAAAAGGGAAATGCTTACACCGGCTATTATTCAATTAATGGTGCGGAATTTGTGAAGCTTGGAGTAGCCTTTGGCATGCTGAAGGATATTAAGGCAGGGTTAATTGCTTGTGACGGTGTCATTATTCAAAGCATGAAAAACACAAGTTGGTTTAATCCGGATACCACCAAACCCAATACGCCTTTTGATGTATCATTCGATTATTTCAGGATAGTCAATAAGTAGGGAATTATTGAATCAATCTGATGA
>CAYVBH010000260.1:0-734 GCA_964449015.1 uncultured Bacteroidales bacterium | reverse complement strand
TTTTGACCGCCTCATATTTTATTTTATAAAGGCTGTTTTTGAAGATGGAGGACATCACCAAAGATTATTTTTCTATCTTTACAGTTATCGCGAAAGTTATCGTGAGAGTATACTGATTTCTCATCGTGATATTTTAGTATTTGGTTGAAAATCTACTAATAACAATAATATGAAAAGAACACTGCTCCTGTCATTATTTTGGCTGCTGACCCTGATGCTGTCAGCCCAGCAATATCCCTTTCAGAATCCCGACCTGAGCTCTGAAGAGCGCGCCAAGGACCTGATCTCCAGGTTGACACTTGAAGAAAAGGCCTTGTTGATGTGTGACCAGTCGGATGCGATTCAGCGCCTGGGTATCAAAAAATTCAATTGGTGGAGCGAAGCCTTGCACGGGTATGCCAACAACGACAATGTTACAGTTTTTCCCGAACCCATTGGTATGGCTGCCTCTTTTAACGACAAGCTGGTTTTTGAAATATATAACGCGGTATCTGACGAAGCCCGTGCCAAGTACAACCAATGGATTCAGGCGGGTAATGAGAACAAGCGTTTTCTGAGTTTATCGGTATGGACTCCTAATGTGAATATCTTTCGTGATCCGCGCTGGGGACGTGGACAGGAAACCTATGGAGAGGATCCCTTTCTGACTTCACGTATGGGTGTTCAGGTGGTAAAGGGGCTACAAGGCCCGGCCGATAGCAAATATCGCAAACTGCTGGCTTGTGCCAAGCATT
>CAYVBH010000259.1:0-5750 GCA_964449015.1 uncultured Bacteroidales bacterium | reverse complement strand
CATGGCATGCAATAGGTCAGGGGTTCGACTCCCCTATTCTCCACCAACAGGTGTGTGGGTCCGGCTCTCAGAGGAAATACAGGCGGGTCAGAATCAGGTTATTTCTTACGGTTTCTGATATACAGAAACAACAATCCAAGCAACAAGGTACCCAGGCCGGCAGCAACGATGATCAACATCCGGTTACGGCTTTGTTCCTGCAGATACTGGCTGTTGATGTTGTTGATATACATATCCGTCATCTTGTCATCAGCTTCAGTTTCCAGGTCAGCTTTCCGCTTCAAAGCCTCTTCGTTCAGTTTGGTAAGAATTTTCTGTGTTTTGTCGAATTCCAGGTCCATTTCATTTTCCGAAACGGGGATTTCAATGCTCACGTTCTTTTGGTTGAGATCAGCAAGCGCCTGTTCCATTTCCGAAGATTTTTCGAAATTTTTCGCAGCGTTATAGGAAACCGCAAGCGCTTTTATACTTTTTGCCAAGATTGAGGGCACATTCAGACTGTCAGCTATGCTTTTGCTTCTTTCATAGCTTTTGATAGCCATCTCCTGGTTTCCGGATCTTCTGTATGCATTGCCGAGGTTAAATAGGGTAACTGCCTTCCCGTAATCATATTTGGTATCCTTCTTGTTACTGAGTGACCTTTCATAGTAGGCAATGGCATCCTCATATTTATTGTTAATGAATAACAGATTGCCCAGATTATTCAAGGCCATGGATGCTTCCTTACGATTGTTATTTTCGTTCAGGTTCTTCATCGATTCCTTGAAGAATTTTTCAGCCTCAACATAATTACCCATTTCATAATGAGCAACGCCAAGCTTATTGTATACTGATCCCAGTGCTTCATCCATGTTCAGTTTCTGAATAATGGCAACGGTTTTTTCATACGAACCAATGGAACTGGTCAGTAATTTTTGTTTATAGTAAACATCCCCCAGGTTATCTTCCACATCCTTGAGCCCGGATTCATCCTGGATGCTTTCTTTTATTTTGGCCGACCGCTGGTAATAATCAATAGCATTTTTGTAATCATAGGTAGTTTCATATACATTGGCGATATCCGACATCACCTTGGATGCTCCCGCTTTGTCTCCTGATTTTTCCTTCAATGAAAGCGATTTCTCAAAGGTGGTCAGCGAATTTTGAAAATCACCGGCATTGTAATAGGTATTTGCGAGATCTTCATAAACAGTGGCTATTGATTCTTCCTTGCCCATTTTTTCTTCTATGGCAAGTGCTTTGTTGTAATACGTGATGGCCATTTCATCGTCGTTCACCTTTTTGAAAGCCTCGGCAATTTTTCGATATACAGCTGAACGAACTGATAAATCACTGTTTTTTTCAGCCAGGCGCAGTTCTTCAGCAAACTGATCCAGGATGGCCTTACGGTTCATTTCAAGGTCAGTCTTTGAAGCTTCTGCAGCCTGTTCTTCAGTAACAGCAGGTGCCTGTTTTGAAGAGGCATCCTTTGCTTCGGCTTCCCTGCGAAGTCGTTCCTGTTCCTGTTTTCTGGCGAGATCAACCTTTCGCTTGACTTCGGCAAGTTCGTTGGTACCCAAGGTTGCTTCAATACTCTGCATTTTGAGCCGGGGTTCATCTTCAGCCGGCATCAGATCCGAAGCTTTTTCGTATTCATACATGGCAGCAGCATAGTTTTTTACTGCCAGATACGCGTCTCCTTTTTTAATATACTCTTTATACTGGGCATTTTTATCGGTAACCTGAGCGTTGCAATTGATCATGACTGCACCGGGGAGCAACAAGCCCGAAATAAAGAAGGTAAATAACAGCATAGCCTTCGGATTACTGATTACTAAATGCTTTCTCATAGGTTTCAGATTTTAAAGCTCATACGCAATTTACACAAGGTTTGGTACACAACTGTAAAGAAATTCTTATGTAAAATAAGCTAATTTTGCTGAAAACTTGAACATTTTCCGGCTCCATTTATGAGAAACAGGGAACAGGAAGCTGAACATTATATCAAAAACCTGATCAGATCGGGAGAACATCAACAACTCGATTTTAAATTCGAGATCAGCAATGCCCAAAAACTGGCCAGAACTTTTTCGGCCTTTGCCAATACCGATGGGGGGAAACTGCTGATCGGCGTCAAAGATAACGGAAAAATCACCGGTGTCCGAAGTGAAGAGGAAGCCTATATGGCTGAATCAGCGGCTCATGTTTTTTGCAAACCCAGGGTTGGTTTTACTATAAGAAATTGGAATGTTTGCGGAAAGAATGTGCTCGAAGTGGACATCCCGGTCAGTGAGAACAAACCTCATTATGCCAAGGACGAGGATGGGAAATGGGTTGCTTATGTAAGGGTAAAAGATCAGAATATACGTGCCAACAAGGTACTTGTGAATGTATGGAAGAACAGGGGAAAACGAACGGGTGCCTGGTTGAAAATCGGTAGGGAAGAGCAGGAACTTATGGATTACCTCGCAGAGAATGAAACAATCACCCTTTCCAGGTTCATCCGGGTTGCCAAAACCAACCTTGCAACAGCGGAAAAAATTCTGGTCAACCTGATTCTGATGAAAGTCATTCGAATGGAGCTTACGGAAAAAACGGTATATTACCGACTCAACAATGAGCAGAATTCCTTGTTGTAATACTGACACATTTTCATGAAAGTAAAGGATCGCTGGATTGGCATGAAAATTGAATATATGTAGATATACAAATAAATAAATATGAAAAAATATAATATACTCTTCTATGGTGCCGCTGCCCTTCTCGCTTTTTCAACAATTAGCTGCAGTAACGGGCAAAGTGGACAAACCGGATCAAAGGATACGATTGCAGCCGCCGTTGCAGTTCAACCGGCCATTGAACAAACAGCAAATTCCGCCCCTGTACACATAAACAAAGCAGATTTTCTGAAGCTGGTGATGGATTATGAGAAGAACCCGGAGGTATGGAACTTTCAGGGAGATAAACCCTGCGTGATCGACTTTTATGCAGACTGGTGTGCGCCTTGTCGCATTACATCTCCCATTTTGGATCAACTGGCCCGGGATTATTCCGGGAAAATCAACGTCTACAAGGTTGATGTGGATAAGGAACAGGAGTTGGCAGCGGTATTCGGAGTGCAAAGCATACCCACCTTTCTTTTTTGTCCGGTTGAAGGAAAACCAACCATTTCTGCCGGAATCGCCGGGTCACCCGAAGCCACAAAACAATTGTTTATTCAGCAGATTGAGGAATTACTGCTGAAAAAAACAGGCGAAACTACCTTATAGCAGTTATCCATTTTTATCAACATGAGGAACATCATGCGGCAAACTGAAGTAATTTTACCGCATGTACTTGATTTTTGACACCGAAACCACCGGATTACCAGCCAACTACAACGCTCCGGTAACCGATACGGACAACTGGCCGAGAATGGTTCAGCTTGCATGGGAATGTCATGATAAAGCTGGCCTGCTGTTATATAACAAATCTTTTATTATCAGGCCTGAAGGTTATGTAATACCACAGGCAGCTGAGAAAGTACATGGCATATCTACAGAAAAAGCCCTGGCTGAAGGTATGGATCTGGAAACTGTGCTCCGGGAATTTAATGAGGATCTCAGGCAGGTTTCTGTTATAGTGGGGCACAACATATCCTTTGACCTTAAAATCGTTGGCGCTGAGTATGTCAGAAAAGGCATTACTACAGTGCTTCACAACGTACACGCACTTTGCACCAAAGAGGAATCCACTGATTTTTGTGCCTTGCCGGGCGGTAAAGGCAATAAATTCAAATGGCCCAACCTGTCGGAATTGCATAACAAGCTTTTTAATGAAGGTTTTGAAGAGGCACATAATGCAACAGCTGATGTGGCAGCCACCTCACGTTGTTTCTTTGAATTGATCCGCAGGGAAGTCATTACCGCACGGCACCTGAAAATTGAGCCTTCTTTGGTGCAGGAGTTCAGGTCAGCCAATCCTGATGTAATTCAGCCTTTCCCGGTGGTTGTCAGATCAAATGCGGCAAAGCCGGCAGAAGCCGAACCTGATGAGATTCAAAAGCCGGTTCCTGTAAACGAGCCCGTAGCCACGGCTTTTACCCATCTTCACGTACATACCCAATACTCCATACTTGATGGCGCAGCAGTAATCAAGAGCCTCATTGCCAAAGCCAAAAAAGACAATATGGAAGCCATCGCCATTACGGATCATGGGAATATGTTTGGCGTCAAGGAGTTTCATAATGAGGCTAAAAAGCAGGGCATCAAGCCCATTTTAGGATGCGAGGTATATGTGGCCAGGCGGTCACGTTTTGAGAAGTCTGACAAATCGGATGGTGGCGGATTTCATCTTGTGCTACTGGCGAAAAACAAGCAGGGTTACAAGAACCTCATCAAAATGGTTTCCTATGGTTGGACAGAGGGATTCTATTACCGGCCCCGAGTTGACAAAGAATTGCTTCATAAGTATTCTGACGGATTAATCGCATCCTCAGCCTGTCTGCATGGCGAAATCCCCTGGCTGTTGCGTCACGAAGGAACCGAAGCTGCAAAAAAGTCGCTTGCCGAATACAGGGAAATCTTTAAGGATGATTTCTACCTCGAATTGCAGCGACATCCTTCAGGAGATCCACAGATTGACCGGGAGGTTTTTGAGAACCAGGTTTTTGTCAACAACCAGCTGTTAAAACTGGCTGAGGAAACCGGTATTAAATGTATTGCCACCAATGACGTCCACTTCATCAATGAAGAAGATGCTGCAGCTCATGACCGGTTGTTGTGCATCAGCACCGGCAAAGATGTGGATGACCCTAACAGGTTGCGCTATACCAGGCAGGAGTGGCTTAAAACGCAGGATGAGATGAAGCGGCTCTTTGCCGACATACCTCAGGTAATAGGAAATACCCAGGATGTGGTTTCGAAAGTCGAACTCTATGACCTGAACAGCAACCCGATCATGCCTGACTTCCCGATCCCCGAGGGTTTTGCAGATGCTTACGAATACCTCAGGCATCTCACCTACAAGGGGGCTGAAAAGCGGTTCCCCGACATGAACGAAATTGTCAGGGAAAGAATTGATTTTGAACTGGACACCATCCGCAAGATGGGCTTCCCGGGCTACTTTCTGATTGTTTGGGATGTAATAAGGGCGGCTCGTGAAATGGGTGTTTCTGTGGGACCCGGCAGGGGTTCCGCTGCCGGTTCGGTTGTGGCCTATTGTTTGAAAATAACGGATATCGATCCGATCAAATATGATCTGCTGTTTGAACGCTTTCTGAACCCCGACCGCATATCCATGCCCGATATCGACATTGACTTTGATGAAGACGGCCGGGAAAAGGTATTGCAGTATGTGGTGAGAAAATATGGAAAGGAACGTGTGGCCCATGTGATCACTTTCGGTACCATGGCTCCCAAAATGGCCATTCGCGATGTGGCACGTGTTCAGAAACTTGAACTTTCCGAAGCAGACCGGCTGGCAAAAATGGTTCCGGATACGCCGGGTACTACTTTTAAAGACACTTATGAGAAGGTTCCTGCCCTGCTGGCAGAAAAAAACTCTGAAAATGCACTGATTGCATCCACCCTGAAATACGCCGAAGTGCTCGAAGGATCGGTCAGGCAAACCGGGGTTCATGCTTGCGGAATCATCATTGGCAAGGACAACCTGGAAGAATTCATCCCTATTTGCAGAAATAAGGATGCCGAACTGAATGTGACCCAGTTTGAAGGCTCACATATTGAATCGGTGGGCATGCTGAAGATGGACTTTCTGGGTTTGAAAACCCT
>CAYVBH010000258.1:0-5759 GCA_964449015.1 uncultured Bacteroidales bacterium | reverse complement strand
GCGTAGATTGCGGTGAATGCATGCGCGTATGTCCTGTGAGTGCCATCAAGATTGAAGAGGATGATTTCAGCCGGATCTTTGACTATGATTACCGTGTTGCACTGGCTCCTTCCGTTTTTATCGGCCAGTTTCCACGCAACATCACCTCGCGTAAAATATACAGCGGCATGCTTGAGGACGGGTTCACCCATGTATACGAGGTAGAGCACAGCACCGGCATTATTAAAGGACTGATCAACAACTACCTGGAGAAAAATCCAGACATCAGGCCTGTGATTTCCTCATTTTGTCCCGCCATTGTGCGGCTGATCCAGGTAAGATTTCCATCGCTGGTGGGAAACATTCTTCCGGTTAAAGCCCCGCTGGATTTGGCTGCCATTTCTTTCCGGAAAAAATTCGCCGACGAAGATATTCCTGCCGATCGCATCGGTCTTTTCTACATCACACCCTGCGCTGCTAAAATTGCAGCTGTGAAAAGTCCGGTTGGCGAAGAAAAATCACCCATCAACGGGGTGATCAACCTGAATACGCTTTACAACCGGGTTTATTCCATTATCAGGCGCGAGGAAAAGGGTTACTGCATTGTACCTGAAAAAGAACAGCTGCTGCCCGACGAAATGGTGTGGACCCTTACCGGGGGCGAGGCCCGGCATATTCACGGCCGTTGCCTTTCCATTGACGGCATTTCCAATGCAATCGAATTTCTCGAAAAACTTGAAAACGGTACTGTGGGCAACTTCGACTTCCTGGAGATGCGGGCCTGTGACGAAAGCTGTGCCGGAGGCATTTTGTCAACCAACAACCGGTTCCTGGTAAGCGAGCGGCTTCATAACCGTGCCGAACAATATTATATCGACAAAGAACAGGGAAAAATTGTAGACAATAAAACCATCCTGGAAAACCGCGAATACCTCATCGAAAACGCTTCCCTGGGTGCCATTGAACCCCGGTCGATCATGAAGCTCGATGAAGACATGGTGCTGGCCATGCGCAAAATGAAAAAGATTGAGAAAATAAGGAATTTTCTGCCCGGCATTGATTGTGGTGCCTGCGGGTCGCCTACCTGCCGAACATTGGCTGAGGATGCCGTTCAGGGACGAGCGCATACCAGCGATTGCGTTTTTGTATCCATCAAGGTAAAAGGCGGCGAAAGCATGAACCAGGTAGTTGATTATACAGAAGAGATTTGGGGGAAGGACCGGTTTAAGAATATGCTGCCTGAGTAATGTTATAATTTGAAGAGTTGATGACGATTGAAGATATCATAAAGGAACTGGGATGGGAGGTTTTTGCGGGAGCATCGCTTTTGCAAAAACCGGTGAAAGGCGTTTATGCATCCGACCTGCTAAGCGATGTGATGGGAAGGGCCCGGGAAGGTGAATTGTGGGTAACTATGCAGACCCACAAAAACATCATTGCAGTGGCTACACTGAAGGATTTGGCGGCTATACTGATTGTGAACGGTGGCCGGCCCGATGAAGACACCCGGGAAACGGCTGACAGGGAAAACATGGTGCTGCTGGGTAGTAGTGAAGGCGCATACAAAAACTGCGGTTTGCTTTTTAAACTGATCGGATCGGATGCAATGGTTTCAAGCTGATATGCACATTCATACGGTGCTTTCTCCATGCGGAGGCCTGGACATGAGCCCGGTGAACATCATCCGCAAGGCAAAGGAAGATCAACTTAACATCATTGCCATAACCGATCACAACAGTACAAAACACTGTAAAAGTGCACAGCAGATAGGAAGCAAATACGGGATTACCGTGATTGCAGGAACAGAGGTGAATACGGAAGAAGAAATACATGCACTGGCGTTCTTTGAGAATTTGGATCAAGCAGAAAGGTTTCAGCAATTCCTGGACGATAAGCTGATGGTGATCAGGAATAAACCTGAAGTATTTGGCCATCAGTTTATTGTTGACGAGAATGAAGATATCCTTGAGGAAGAGGAAAGACTTTTGGTAGCCTCACTCAAAGCCGGTATTGATGAGGTTGCAAAACAGGTAGCTCTTTTGAACGGGATATTCATTCCGGCACACATCAACCGCCCGCATAACGGCATCTTCAGCCAGCTTGGCTTTCTTCCTGATTATATCCGGTTTGAAGCGCTGGAAGTATCGCGGATGAACGGGCTGGAAGATTTCCTGAAAGTGTATCCTGAAACAGCGAATTATTGCCTGGTGACCAATTCCGATGCACATTCACTGAAACAGGTCGGTTCTTCACATACAAGTTTCTACCTGGAAGAACCCACATTTCAGGAAATCAGGATGGCACTGGGAAATATTAACGGAAGAAAGGTGAAAGCGCTATGAAGGACCTCTCTTACCATATCCTGGACATCGTTCAGAATTCACTGAACGCGGGAGCCCAACGGGTGGAAGTGGAGCTCCGGGAAGAAACCGCCGCAGGCAGGCTGACATTGAAGATTAACGACAATGGCAAGGGAATGGATGAGGACATGCTGAACCGTATTACAGATCCCTTCTTCACTACTTCGGTGACCAAGAAGGTGGGACTGGGGCTACCGCTGCTCAAGCAAAATGCCGAACTTACCGGAGGGTACTTCAGTGTTGAATCAGCACCGGGAAAAGGAACCAGGGTAATTGCCATTTTTAATCCAGGTCACATCGACATGATACCGACCGGCGACCTGGCACTTACCTTCAGAACCCTGATCGCTTCGAATCCGGAAAGGGACTTTGTATTCACATACAGGAGAGATGAAGCAGGATTTGAAGTGGATACGGCTGAAATACGCATACAGCTTGAAGGTGTGAGCCTTGCATCACGTGAGGTGCTGGATTATATAAGCACTTTCATTCGGGATAACCTGAAAAGTATGACAACATAAGATATGATGAAGAGTCATTTAATAAGACCAATTATAAATAGTAACAACCCATGTAAAATCATAAATTAAAAGAACTTAAGCAATTAATTTAGTATCATAAACAAACAATTCTATGAATAAGATAAAGAATCTGGCTGATTTAAGGGATTTGAAGGACAAGCTTCAATCAAAGACCAAGCTCAGGGATAAGAGTGAAAACCCGGAACAGATGGTTCAGGTTAAGGTTGCCATGGCTACCTGTTGTATTGCATCGGGATCCAGGGAAACAATGAATTACATTGTGGATGAACTCGACAAGAGAAATATTGATGCAGTGGTTACCCAAACCGGTTGCATGGGTTATTGTTATGCCGAACCCACTGTTGAGGTTGTTATGCCCGGTAAGGAACCGGTTGTATTCGGATATGTGGATACCAAAAAGGCCGATGAGATTATTGAAAAATACATCAAAAGCGGCATACTGGTTGAAGGCATCATTCCGGTTAACTATAAAAAAATTGAGCAATAATTAATAATAAGGAGGCAAATATCCATGGTGGATTATAAAATTCATTTGCTGGTTTGTGGTGGTACAGGATGTAAGTCATCACAGAGCCAGATCCTGGCAGAGCACCTGAGGACTGAAATTGACAATCAGGGGCTGAGTGACTTTGCACAGGTTGTTGGTACGGGTTGTTTCGGCTTTTGCGAAAAAGGACCCATTGTAAAGGTTATTCCCGACAATACCTTCTATACCCAGGTGAAACCCGAGGATGCAAAGGAAATTGTGGAAGAACATGTAGTGAAAGGTCGTAAAGTAACACGCCTGCTATACAAGGATCCCAAGTCGGATAAGACTATTCCCGATTCCAAGGGAATGGAATTCTACAAAAAGCAGATCAGGATAGCACTTCGCAACTGCGGTATAATTGACCCTGAAAATATCGAGGAATATATAGCACGCGACGGTTACGCCGCACTGGGCAAAGTGCTTACATCCATGACCCCCGAGGAAACCATTGAGATCATCAAGAAGTCCGGTCTTCGCGGAAGGGGTGGTGCAGGCTTTCCTACGGGACTGAAATGGGAGATCACACGCCAGTCGCCCGGCAAGGAAAAATATGTTGTTTGTAACGCTGACGAAGGTGATCCCGGTGCATTCATGGACCGGTCAATCCTGGAAGGCGATCCCAATACAGTTATTGAAGCGATGGCCATTAACGGTTTCTGCACCGGTGCTTCAAACGGACTGGTATACATACGTGCCGAGTATCCGCTTGCTATTGAAAGGCTTAAAAAAGCCATTGACCAGGCAAGGGAATTCGGACTCCTGGGAAAGAATATTTTTGGCACCGATTTCTCATTTGACATTACACTCCGTTATGGTGCCGGCGCATTTGTCTGCGGCGAAGAAACTGCGCTGATCCATTCGATGGAAGGCGGACGTGGCGAACCTACCATGAAACCCCCTTTCCCATCGGTAAAAGGTTATTTGGGCAAGCCTACCAATGTAAACAATGTGGAAACTTTTGCCAGTATTCCGGTTATCATTAACAAAGGATGGGAATGGTACAGCGCCATTGGCACGGAAAAATCCAAAGGCACCAAGGTTTTTGCACTGGCCGGGAAAGTAAACAATGTTGGTTTGATTGAAGTGCCTATGGGAATCACCCTCCGCGAGGTGATTTTCGAAATTGGCGGCGGTATCAAAAACGGCAAGAAATTCAAGGGTGTGCAGATTGGTGGACCGTCAGGCGGATGCCTTACTTACAAACACCTGGATGTTCCCATTGAATATGAAAGTCTGATTGCTGCCGGAGCCATGATGGGATCAGGCGGCATGATCATCATGGACGAAGACACTTGTATGGTGGATGTGGCCAAATACTTCCTTGATTTCACTGTTGATGAATCATGCGGTAAATGTACGCCCTGCCGCGTGGGTAACAAGCGCATGCACGAGTTACTTTCCAATATCACCAAAGGCAACGGCACCAAGGAGGATATTGAACGACTGATTAACCTGGGAAATGTGATTAAGGACACCTCGCTGTGTATGTTGGGCCAATCAGCTCCCAACCCGGTATTGTCCATTCTCGACAATTTTCGTGAGGAGTATGAAGCCCACGTGGTTGATAAAAAATGTCCGGCCGGTGTTTGCAAAGCGCTCATGGTATATGAAATTGTACCTGAGAACTGTGTAGGCTGTACAGCTTGTGCCAGGGCTTGTCCGGTTGGCGCTATTTCAGGTGAAAGGAAAGAGATACACCGAATTGATCCTTCACTCTGTATCAAATGCGGTGCTTGTATGGACAGATGTAAATTTAATGCAGTAATCGTAAATTAATTGACTCGAACATGGAAATGGTAAAACTCATCATAGATAACAAACAGGTAGAAGTTCCCAAGGGAACTACGATTTACAAAGCAGCCAAACAGGTCGGAATTGAAGTTCCTGTTCTCTGCTATATGGACCTGAAGGATTTAAAAATTGAACACAAACCGGGCGGATGCCGCATTTGTGTGGTTGAAGTGGAAGGAAGACGCAATCTCGCGCCCAGCTGTTCAACCGAGGTTACAGAAGGAATGGTTGTTAAAACCCATTCCATCAGGGTACTGAATGCCCGCAGAACGGTTATGGAGCTCATGCTTTCAGACCACCCCAAGGAATGCCTGACTTGTGCCAAATCGGGAAATTGCGACCTGCAGACCCTGGCCATCAAAATGGGCATCCGTGAGATCCACAACGAGGATATCGCCGAAATGTCGACCTACCGTATGGATACATCCCCGGCCATCATTCGCGACCTGAACAAATGCATCATGTGCCGCCGTTGCGAAACCATGTGCAACGATTTTCAGACCGTGGGTGCTTTGTCAGCCATCAACCGCGGTTTCATGTCGGTTGTAGCGCCCGCCT
>CAYVBH010000257.1:0-5767 GCA_964449015.1 uncultured Bacteroidales bacterium | reverse complement strand
CCGTGATCAGGTCCACTTCTTTTTCAAGGTCATGAATATCTTTGACCATCAGGCCTGCCTTTTTCAGGTTTTGCGCCAGATCTCCGCAGGAAGGGTTCACACAGATTCCCCGTTCGGTAACAAGAACATGAACCGTTTCTCCGGGAGTAACCACGGTATGAACACGTTTTTTAATAATGGGTATTCTTCCCCTGAAAGAAGGGCATACCACTACGGTAAGCGTAGCTCCTGAGGCAGTATCGGAATGACCTCCCGAGGCTCCCCTGACATAACCTTCAGAACCGGTGATCACGTTCACATTGAAATCTACATCAATTTCCAAGGCTCCCAGCACCACCACGTCAAGTTTGTTGGTGATGCAGCCGCAATTAAAGGGATTAGCATAAAGGGCGGCAGGTATTTCGATGTGCCGCCTGTTGGTGAACAAGGAATTGCTGACAGCAGCGTCAAACGACTGCACATCAAAAATGGTCTCAAAAAGACCGTCATTCAGCATATCCACGCAATATGAGGTAATGCCTCCAAGCAGGAAGCTTCCCTTGATGCCCTTTGTTTTCATTTTATCACGGATATACTTGGCAACGGCAAGTGAAGCGCCTCCGGCGCCCACCTGGAATGAAAAGCCCTGTCTGAAACAGCCCGAATGCTCGATCACGTCGGCAGCAAGTTTAGCGATGCGCAAATCCATCGGTGAATTGGTAATACGTGTTGTTCCTGTGGCAATTTTTGAAGGGTCGCCAATGGAATCCACCTCAACCACATAATCAACAAAATTTTGCGTAATAGATAAGGGAATACACGGGTAATCAACCAGGTTATCCGTAACAACAACAACCTGCTTGGCATACCGGACATCTATCACCGCATAACCTATTGATCCGAAAGCCGATTTACCGTGAGCCCCGGTGGCATTCCCTTCACAATCTGCGGCAGAAGCGGCAATCACTGCCAGGTCAATCATTACCTTTCCTGTGTGAATTCCGCGAACACGCCCTCCGTGTGACTGTATGACAACGGGTATATCCAGAATCCCATGTGCAATTGACCGGCCGAGCTGACCGCGTATACCCGATGAATATATCCTGCTGATGGTTCCGTCTTCAAGATAAGGCAGAATGGGATCATGGCACTCATTCAGCGAAGAAGATGCCAGTGTAACATCACGGATCCCCATGTTATGGAGTATGTTGAGCGTTTGAACCAGCAGCACATCCCCATTTCGCAAGTGGTGATGAAATGAAATGGTCATGCCATCATGGGGATTGCTACGCATGATAGCCTCTTCAAGCGATTTGCACAGCTTGCTCTGATGTGGCAGGTAGGCCTTATTGGGAGGCGGGATTGTGGGTTCATCCATCCACCCTTTCTTTATCTTGGCATAAGCTCCTTCAAAAGGTTCCAGGCGTCCAATACCTTCTACAAATGCAGGGATCTTACGCCCCAGGCTGTTGATCATGGCAATGTTTTTTCAGTTAGTTGGTTTCTCATCAGCACTCTCCGGTTGAATTTCAATATTGGCAAGCTTCAGAATATATTCGGCCCGGCGTACAACCGGGGCATCAATCATCTTGCCGTCGATGGCAAACACCCCCTGGCCGGCTGCTGTATTTGCCCTGAATTCCTTAACAATCCGGTAAGCCTTTCTTATCTCCTCCTCCGTGGGTGTGAACACTTCATGAATGATGTCAATTTGCCGGGGATTGATTACGGCCTTTCCCGTAAACCCAATCCTTCGGGCATATTCGGTTTCCCTTCGCAAGCCCTCCTCATCATTCACATCCGGGAATACGGTATCAATAATATCAATGTGACTGGCTTTGGCAGCCATCACAATCTGCTTCCTGGCAAAATCGATACCGGCACCGTCAGGGGTATAAATAATGTTCATGTCTGCAGTGAGATCCTGACCTCCAATGGTGATGGCATCAATCCTTGAAAATTTGCTGGCTATGTCAAACACGTTCTGTACTCCCATGGCTGTTTCAATCATGGCGTGAATGGTCATCACATGATGCGGCAGTCCGTGTTTGTCTTCAATTTTTTCGATAATTTCAAGCAGATTGCGTACTTCGTCAGCCGACTCAGTTTTCGGGTAGCGAATAGCCGAGGGCTGCAGCGGTACAATCTCTTCCAGGTCAGCTAACCCGAAGGGTGTGCTCAGGTGGTTCACCCTCACACATACTTCGGTATCATAGAAGTCAATGGTTCTGATCATATTTCTGACAAGGATCCGGGCCGCATCTTTCTGGTTAAGCGCAACAGCGTCTTCCAGGTCAAGCAATATGCTGTCGGCGCCATAAACCCCGCCCTGCTGGATCATGGCCGGGTTATTACCCGGTATGTACAACATGCTTCTTCTTCTCTTCAGTGGTTGCATGGTTGTCTTCATTGAGTTATATCTGCTGCGTAATTTGCATCGACCTGTTTATTGCCGTTTCCAGCCTGGCCTTGATGGTTGGCTCAAGGGCGCCTTTGTCGCGGGCGATCACATGAATATCGGTCATCTCGTAATCATCAAGCATTTCCGTAACAATCCGGTTAAAGCTTTCACCATACTGATGCAATACAGTTGAAAACAGTTCGATTTTCCGACCCGATTTTTCAGGTAATGGCTCAATCAGAAAGAGCACGTCACTCGACTCGAAAGTACCTGCCTGTGCAGCTGATTTTGGCGTCATTAATTCGTCGTTTGGTTGTTTTAACACTACCAAATTAGCACATTTCTCAAATAAAAATCATGCTATAACTCATAATTCCGGAAGCCTTTGGCCCTGCCTGCCGGCAGGCAGGTATTGGCTATTGGCTGTTAGCCACTGTTGCAAGTCACACTGAGCCTGTCGAAGTGCGACTAACTGTTACTGTCTTCAGTCTTGGATCTTGGATCTTGGATCTTGGATCTTGGTTCTTGGCTCTTGATTCTTGGATCTTGGTTCTTACCTACTGCCATCTAAACTTTTCTCATGCTTCCCTGAATAACCAATCAATAAAACTCTTATATTTAGCTTTCTGATGATGATTACCAGATCATCAGGTTCACTCGTTTGAATACCGGAAAACGCTGAATAGGTTTGGGTTGAAGTTAAAGACTGATACTGAGGAAGATAAGCAGGGTAAGAACTATTCGGCAGTTGTTGGGAATGGGACGGAGGTGCACGAAGTGTGGAAAAAAGCGAGCTTAAAACAGCATAGTAGGTTATGTAAATATTATATTTAGAGCACGTTATATGACAACAGCAGAAACAAAAATTGTAACGGTTGATCCGGTAGTTCATCGCAATGAAAAGCGGTTGAAACTAGGGTTTGCATATAATAGTGATATTATACAGATAGTTAAGGAAATAACAGGAGCCAGATGGAGTAAAACAATGCATGCATGGCACATTCCTTATCATGATCAATTCGAGGTAAAACTTACCAATGCTTTTCCGTCCTGGGTAAAATTGCAATTCACGAATAATAAAGTTGAACAAGTTAATAAAAGTAAAAAGCCTTCAGGTACAATTATTTATTCAGGTAAGTGGAAAGATTATTATAAGGTTTTTTGCGACACTATGAAGTTGCGCAGGTTAAGTGATTCCACCCAATTAGTATATAGTGAATTCTTTGTTGAGTTCTTGTCAAAGTGCGAGCATGAAGACATAAATAACTGGCAATATAAGCAGATTTATGCTTATGTTAAGAGTCGGTCCAATACGCTTGGGCATACAAGACGTGTGCAAATGATGTCGGCCATTAAGTTTTATTATGAGAAGGCTTTAGGGCGCGATAAAATGTTTTTTAACCTGGGGATGGAAGTCAATCAGGTGACCTTACCTGTACATTTGGCATTTTCTGAGATAAAGGCAATTATTGAAAGAATTCATTCATATCATGATAAGCTCATCATTTTTTTAGCATATCATGTTAATTTAACTCCGGGCCAAATAGTGAGCCTTAAAGTTGATGATATAAGGCACCCTTTAATTAAGGTAAAATTAAGCGGGAATGGAGTTTCCATAAAATACCTCGAGGAATTGTGGCAGGCGCATGTACATAATTTAAAACCAGAGAAGTATTTATTGGAATTAAATAATAAACCTTATGATGGTGAAAAGCTTCGGAACAGAGTATACAAGTTATTAATGTATTACCGGCTGAAGGAAATATACACAGAGCAATTAAAGAATGCTTTTATAACTTGTGATTTAGCTGAGCAAACACAGCGCATTTATCAGAGCAATTTCATGATTTTTCTGGAAAGTTTTCATTATAAGCATCCAACTGAAATCAGTAATGCTGATATTAAGGAATTTCTCTTATTGTACAGGCATAAGAGCAGTTCATCGCAGAACAGCATGATCAATGCATTGAAGTTTTTCTATAAGGCATTGTATAATCGCCACATAGATAATAATTTCTTGATCAGGCCTCGAACAGGGAATCGGTTACCGGATGTATTGGACAGGGATGAAATAGTGGCCATTTACAGGCATATTGATAACATAAAGCACAAATTACTGATCAGTTTGATATATTCTGCCGGATTACGGCGAAATGAAGCCCGCAATTTAATGTTGAAAGATGTCAATATAAAGACAGGGCAATTATTTATCAGGGCATCAAAAGGTGAAAAAGACAGGCTTACCGTTTTATCGCCGAAGGTATCTTCATTATTGAAGGCATACTTAAAAGAAAACAGTCCGGTTCGATACTTATTTGAGGGAAATAAAAAGGGATATAAATACAGCTGCACCAGCATGTCCAATGTATTAAAAGGTGCAGCGTGGAGCGCAGGAATTAAGCGCAGGGTGCATTTGCACATGCTGCGGCATAGTTTTGCCACCCATTGTTTGGAAGACGGCATGGACATTCGTTATGTGCAGGAGCTCCTGGGGCATTTCAATTTGAAGACCACAGAGCGGTATACGCATTTAACAACCGTCACCCTGAAAAAACTAAGGAGTCCGTTTGATCGGTTAGAGATAGATGAGAATGGAGGTACGAATGATGAGCTTCCACCCTGAGAGTTAACCAAATAAAAAATATCAAAATTTGATATATCGCCATTATATCAACAAGTTACAACCCCAAAACAATTGCGCTATAATAGTGATAACAACAATTGACTATATTTGAATGTTTAGCAACCATTTATAAACCAATGTGATGCAGATTGAGGTTATACAAAAGAGGTTTACCCTGATTCAAAATAGATTTGATATCCTTATTGAGGGCAAATTGACATATAAAGCAAAAAGTGTGATCTTTTCAGTCCCTCCAAAGATTAGATTACTTGATTTAGCAGATCATGAAATATGTTGTATACAACGTCAAAATATATTCGACGAGATAAATCTTCCAAAATATAATTTTGCATTTGGAAATGAATCAATGATTAGATTGATTTTTGAATCATTTACACATTACAAAGTATATGTATCTAGAGGAATTGTTGACGTCTATGAACAAAAAGGCAGAAAGCTTGGACTCTTTCTAGATGATAAACAGGTAGGAATTATTGAGAAAAACAAGATTGTAAAGTTTGGTGCAGATATATATAGGATCTTAATTAATAGCACCGAGATAAACAAGGAACTTGCGATTGCATTGGCTTTGGCATATGACAATTACAGATATGATAAAGGTGCATTTCTTAATGTCGATCTTGGTAATGTTCTTATTAACACTGAAAAAGAAATTGATCCTAATTGGAAACCAGTAAATTAAACGGTTGCTAACAACAGGTGCTATGAAAAGCACTCACCCGCATATTTGATAATGATAAAGT
>CAYVBH010000256.1:0-5777 GCA_964449015.1 uncultured Bacteroidales bacterium | reverse complement strand
GAATATCCAGCGTTTAAGGTATATTTGCCATATACTTTAAACGCTTTATTATTGATATCCTTCAGAAAAACAGCGGGTATTTTTGAGTTCTTAAAACAAGCTCTGAGAAGGTTCATTCAACTTCCGATTCTGCAACAGCGTAAGTTGCTGACTTTTCTCTTTTTCGTTGTTCTGTCCACAGCGTTTTGGTTTGTACGATCGCTGGGTGAACAATATGAATCGAATATTTCCTATCCCGTTCGTTATGTGAACCTTCCCGAAAAAAAAGTTCTCATAGGTGATGTTCCTGAAAAACTGGGATTAAAAGTTCGTGCCAAGGGCTTTACCATCATCCGAAGCAGACTGAACCTGAATCTTATACCGCTCAGGTTTAATGTCAATTCATATTTAATGAGCAATGCCGGAACGGATTCCTTTTATGTGGTAACCGAAACTGTCAGGGAAATTCTATCCGGCGAACTTGGCAATGTTACCATCCTCGATATTACTCCGGATACGCTATTTTTCAAATTCACCGAGATGATTGTCCGAAAAATCGCCGTCAGACCTGTTTTAGCCATGCACAATAAATTTTACTACCAACAATACATGCAGAATGGCGAAATCACTGTTAGTCCCGACAGCATTATTATTTCAGGCCCCGGTTCTATCGTCGCTCCACTGAAATGCATATATACTGAGTCGATCAATCTGACTGGCGTTTCCGATACCTCTACAATTGACTGTGGACTTGAAATAATGAACCAGGTAACTTTTTCAGTCCAAAAAGTCAAGGTGGTCATACCGGTTGATCGTTTTACAGAGGTTGAGGAAATGCATACCGTACTGCCCGTGAATGTTCCTGACACGTTAAACATGATCGCCATCCCCGGCCAGGTTACTTTAACGTACCGTATTTGCCTGAGCAATTACAACAAGATTGTCAATAATCCACTGATTCCCGTAATTGATTACGAAGGTATTCCTGAAAACCAGGGAAACCGGCTTTCAGTTTTTCTTTCCGATACACCTCGTTATGTAAGTAATATCCAATTCAGTCCCAAAGAAACTGAGTTTTTAATCACACGCAAATGATCAGGGTTGGACTTACAGGTGGCATCGGAAGCGGAAAATCTCTGATATGCCAGGTATTTTCGCTCCTCAGGGTTCCGGTATATTACGCTGATATCGAGGCCCGTCTGCTCATGGATCATGATCCGGAAATTAAACAGGCGCTGAGGGGTATTTTAGGAACGGCTTTTTTTCATCAAGGTATTCTCGATCGGACCAGGATGGCCTCAATCCTTTTCAGTGATAAATCCTTGCTCGATCAGGTAAACAAACTGGTCCATCCCAGGGTTGCGGTTCATTTTTCAGGATGGTGTAAACGTCATGAAGGGTTCTCCTATGTAATTCAGGAAAGTGCTCTTATATTTGAAAGCAATGCTTATCAGAATTTTGACCAAATTATTACCGTGACAGCACCTGAAAAAATTCGCATGCAAAGAGTTCTTGCCCGTGAAAACATGACATCAGAAAAAGCAGCAGCAATCATGCACAACCAGTTACCGGAAGAAGAAAAAACACGCCGTTCGCATCTTGTAATTGTCAATGATGGTACAGAGCTTGTAATACCACAGGTATTAAAACTTCATAATTTGTTTAAAGAAATTTCCACAAAGCTTTGATGAGAAAATTTGGCAAATGGATAGGTGCGGGGCTGGGTTGGACGATTGGAGGTCCCATTGGAGCCATTCTTGGCTTCGCGTTGGGAACATTTGTTGATGCGTCTGACCTGAAGCGTTTTGATAACAAAAGCCCGGATACCACCACAGGCGACTTTGTTGTGAGTCTGCTGGTACTGATTGCTTCCATTATGAAAGCAGATCAGAAAGTACTGAAGTCTGAACTTACCTATGTTAAAATAAACCTGATCAGGTTATTTGGTGAAGAAGAAACCAGTGAAATGCTTCGCATATTGCGTGATCTATTAAAACAAGATATTCCACTGAAAGATGTCACCATGCAGATACGCGCGCGCATGGATTATCCGTCAAGGCTTCAGTTGATGCACCTGATCATGGGTATCGCCATGTCCGATGGTGCTGTATCAGAATCAGAAATCATCCAGATTGAACGCATCGGGCTTGATTTGGGCATGAGTCAATCGGATATGCGATCACTCAGAAACATGTATCAAAAATCGGCTGACTGGGCTTACCAGGTTCTAGAAATCAGCCCAACTGCAAGCAATGAAGATGTAAAGAAAGCATACAGACAACTGGCCTTAAAAAACCATCCTGATAAAGTTGCATACCTGGGTGAAGAAATCAGGAAAAGCGCACAGGAAAAATTCCAGAAAATCAATGAAGCCTATGAGTCCATCAAGAAGGAAAGAGGAATGGTATAGTGACAAGGGACAAGAGACAAGGGACGAGCAGCAAGAGCATTTTTATATAAGGCGTGGATATGGAAGAAGTAGTAATAACAGTGGTAGTAGCAGTGGCAGTATGTCGCACTTCGACCTGCCGGCAGGCAGGCAAGCTCAGTGTGACTGGCGTTGTCATACAGAGCCATGCCTTCGCTGAAGCTATGGCAGGCAGGCCTGTCGAAGTATGACGAGTAGTATGAACATTGGCAGTAGTTGGGGTAGCGGCAGTCATAAATGACACATTGGGAAACATTGTTTATAATAAAAAATATTTGTTTCGAAATTTTCGTTTTTAATTATGCGTTAATCTTTTATTTTTACATCCAATTATTTTATACGATACCATGGATTTAAAGGAAATCATGTCAGTTTCAGGTCACAGTGGCCTTTTCAGGTTTATCTCACAAGGCCGCAATGGAATCATTGTTGAATCTTTTGCCGATCAAAAAAGAAGTTTTGTGAGTGCATCACAGAAAGTCAGTTCTCTGGCTGATATTGCAATCTTTACTGATGGCGAAGAGGTTCCGCTGCATGATGTATTCAAAAGCATTTATGATCTGGGTACTGATGCACAGGTACCCGATGCCAAGTCCTCCCCTGAAGAGCTGAAGAAGTTTCTTGAGAAGGTACTGCCCAATTACGACCGCGACCGGGTTTATGTATCGGATATCAAGAAATTGGTTACCTGGTATCACGCGCTGAAGGACCTTAATCTGCTGAACTTTGAGGAAAAAGCAGCTGAACATACTGAAGAAGCTACTAACACAACTTCAGAAGTAACTGAAACTACCAAAACAAAAGCCAAACCTAAGGGGGAAGGCAAAAAAGAAACTAAGCCTGCAGATAAAGCTGTTTCAAAATCAACTGCAGACAAGCCCAAGAAAGAGGCTACCGGTAGGAAGCCGGCTGCATCTAAAAAGAAAGACTAACGATTGCTGCTTAACCCGTTTTATTTTTTTATTTTTTTAACAATTTATCTTACCGCTATTGATTATTTGGCGCGGTTTTTGCGTTGATTTTAATGAGCCCAAAGCTTATTAATCCGAAAAACCGTTAATTAAAATGAAAAACCTCACCTGTCTCAACAAGACCTGTAAATTAGCATTTTCTGCCACGTTGTATATCCTGTTACCAGTAGTACTAACCGCGCAAATCCCCGATAAAAAGGAAGTTGTTCCCAATGAAAAAGTTCAACATCACGGCCAGGTAAAAGATTCAACCACCTCTGCAGCCAATGTGGCTCCGTTAATTTCTGATATGGAAGTAACCGGTTTAAAAGAAAGCGAAAAGAAAGACACTTCCATGAATTGTAAAAAAGACTCCTTTACTCCATCACAGGATGAATGGCTTAAAAATGCCGGATATTTTAGAAGCAATAAGGTACAGGCAGCAAAGAGAAGCAGGCGGGAACCTGAACCCAGACAATCTGCGGAAGTTGTCAATGAAAGAAACGATTAATCAGGTGATTTTGATCAAATCAGCCTTTGTGATTGTCAGAGATTCAAATTGAAGACAAATAAAACCCCACCTGTCTGAACTTAACAAGTGGGGCTTGGTTTAGTATTACGCAATTAGAAATCTATTGCACAACGCCTTTGATTTTTAACACTACAGTTTCTTCAGCAGCATTACTATAAACTGTAGCTGATTTTGAAAATGCACCGGTGGAAGCCGCATTATAGGCAATCACAATGTCAGCTGATTTTCCCGGCAGGATGGCTTCTTTGGGATACTCTGAAGCAGTACAGCCACAGGTTGTTGTTACCCTGCTGATGATTAAAGGTTCATTACCGCTATTGGTCAGCGTAAATGTATGGGAAACAGGTTTGTTCAAAACGATGGTCCCAAAATCATAACTTGAAGCTTCAAATGAGATACCGGCCTTATTCAACGGTTTTGCACCGGAAACCGATGCCATATCCTGTGAAAAAGCGACAGAAAAAAAGAATAATGAACTGAGAAGGATCATGGATTTTTTCATGGCGATGTGGTTTAAACGTTTGTTGACTTAATTTTTGTTTTAACATTACAAAGGTAAGGCATGGCCGAATCTGCCTTTCCAAATAAACTCCTAAGATTTGTAAATGAAGTGTAAATGATGTGCTGCGTATTGTTTATATTTTATAATATTATGCTTCCAAATCAACCCAATTGAATATAAAATCGATCAGATTATTTGTGTTGCTGGGGGTATTTACCATTGTTTGCATCATCATGGTACAGGTAACCTGGCTCATCACCAGCATGAACAGCGAATCCCAGAAATTCAATCACTCCGTTCATGTTGCCCTGTTCGAAGTTTTTAAGAAATTAGCAGGCAGTACACCTATTCCGATTGAAAATCCGGTCCGAAAGCTATCTGATGATTTCTATGTGGTTGACCTGAACCATGATGTAACTGCCGATGTGCTTGAATTTTACCTGGTCAATGAACTCAGCAAAGTAAACCTACGCACTGATTTTGAGTACGGAATTTATGATTGCACTACGGATCAAATCCTCTATGGAAGCTATCTGAGCGCAAAAAATGGTAAAGGTGAACCGGAAAATAAAACCTTATTGCCCAAAGTAGCCGGCCTTACGTATTACTTTGTAATCCACTTTCCGAATCGCAATGAATATATACTGAATTCAATAAGCGTATGGATCTTCTTTGCGGCGGTTTCAGTCATTGTTTTGATTTTCTTTGGTTATGCACTTTATGTGATTCTGCGTCAAAAACGATTGGCCGACCTGCAAAAAGACTTCATCAACAACATGACTCATGAATTTAAAACACCTCTGTCATCGGTAAAAATTGCTGCCGATTACCTGCTTTCAAGGGAAGATCACTTGGCCGACAGCAGGTATAAGAAATATACCGAAATCATATTGACACAGAACGAACATCTTAACCGTCAGGTTGAAAACGTATTGCACATAGCCCGAAACGAGAAAAACTCCTTTCGCCCGAATAAGGCATCCGTCAGTTTGCCTGAACTGGTTGAAAAAATTGTGACCGGGAATCAGGCAACCCTGAAAGATCAGGGCCGGATTACCTTCTTAAATACTGTCGGAGAAGTACAGGTTGAAATGGATGAGCTGCATGTAACCAATGCATTAGCCAGCCTGATCGACAATTCGCTGAAATATTGTACCAGGGAGCCCATGATAGAAATCCGGCTTGAAACAGAGAATAACCACCTGAACCTGATTATCAAAGACAATGGCATCGGCATCCCCAAAGCGGAATTAAAACGGGTTTTTCAAAAGTTCTACAGGGTTCCCACAGGAGATGTGCATAATGTAAAAGGTTTTGGACTGGGATTGTACTATGTCAGAAATGTGTGTAAGAGCCATGGCTGGCCTATTAAACTTACCAGCGAAA
>CAYVBH010000255.1:0-5779 GCA_964449015.1 uncultured Bacteroidales bacterium | reverse complement strand
AATTGCAACCGGCCCAGCTTGGCCGACACGTTTTTGGCCTGGTCAAATCCCCTCTCGAGCAACATTCCCTGAGGCAGCTTCTTTTCCTGTTCTTCAAAGATCCGGTATATCTGATCACGTGTGTGATGGATGTTTTGCATCTTTTTCATGCTGGCAATAATGAATACTGCCCGCTTACCGTTGAAACGGCCGAAATACCGCATGTCTTCATAATCCCAGTTTACCCTGGCAATGTCTTTCAGGTAAACCACCCTGCCCTGGTTTGATCCCACAATGGTATTCCTAACCTCATCGGGATGCCGGTAATTGCCGCTGGTTTTTACATTGAACTTTTTAGGACCAAGCTCTACGCTTCCCCCGGGAATATCCGCATTTTCACTCTGAATAGCCCCAAGAACCTGGGTCAGAGATAACCTGAGCTGTGAAATCCTGGGCAAATCAATGGAAATCCTGAGTTCCCTTTCAGGAAAGGCAATGGCCTCTGCCTTGTTGATACTTGGGATGGTCGCTATACGGTCGGCAATTTCTTCAGCATGTTTTTCAAGATCAGCGTAAGCGGCATTTTCCGACACAAGCGCAGCCTGTACTATATTGGTATTGCCGGCTGAAACCTTTACGGCCTCCAAACTATATAAATCCTGCGGCATGGATGACCTTACTGAATTCACCTGCCTCGATACCTCGTCGAATTTTTTCTCAGGGTCCACATTTGAGGTAAACTCAATCACAACCGACGCTACACCATCCCTCATGTTACTTTCCAGCCTTTTGATATCATCCAGCTCGCTAAGGCTTTTTTCCAGTTTGTCAACTACGAGCTTCTCCATGTCAGCCGGGGAGGCGCCCGGATATATTGCGTATACCGGCACCACAGGCACATCAAACTCCGGATCTTCCGATTGGGGAATGGATACCAGCGAATAGATGCCTAGTGCGATCAGTAATAAAAACAGGACCAGTGTAAACTGGTAGTTCTTTACGGCGATATCGGTAATTTTCATCTCTTTTTAATTGTTACGATTCATCGTTTTGTGTTGACATACCAGATATCCAACCTATTGAACTATTTCAACCTTTTCACCATCAGTCAGGTAAGCTGCCCCCTCGGTAGCCACCCGCTTCACGCTTTCCAAACCGCTTGAAACAGCCACCCGGGTTTCGTATACTCCAGCAATGCTTACTTTGACCTTCCTGGCAATCAGCGAATCGTTGATGGCATACACATAACCATTCTCTCCCTGTGCTTCCACAAGCGCTTGAACCGGTATCCGGTAATATTTGTCAGCCCGCGTAGGCATGATTTCCAGGTTGGCTACAAAACCCGCCGCCAGGCGTTTTTGAACCGGAATCAGATCCAGTTCAATTTCATAAGTGCCGGTCTGCAGATTTGCGGCTTCACCCAGCTGACTTACAAGAGCGATGAATTTCTCTCCGGGATAAGCATCAAATGTAACCCGTGCGGAATCGCCCGGGTTGATGTGCACATAATTCCTGTCGGCTACTCCAGCTTTGATTTTCCAGTGAGTTCCGGTGGTACCGAAAACAAATACGGGGTACCCGGCTGCCACCACCTCATTGGTTTCAACCAGCTTTTTAAGTACCACCCCCTCTGCTGGCGCATAAATCCTTGAATGTCGCTGGTTAAAGACCGCCACATCATATGCGGCTTTCGCCAGGTTCATGGCAGTAGTGGCATTTTGCATTTGTTCCAATGTGGCTACGCTGTCGGCATATAGATTCCTGGCCCGGTTATAATCACGCACTGCTTTTTCATACCCGTTTGAAGCCTGTTCCACCTGGGCGTTGATCTCCGAAGGATTCAATGAGGCCAGCAGCACCCCCTGTTTCACCCGGGTGCCTTCATCTGCCTGGATCGTTTCAATGATGCCTCCAATTTTAAAGGATAACCTGATCTCGCGGGCCGGAACAACAATGCCGCTGGATGTGACCGGGAAACTCATTTCCTCCAAACCAACTTCAGCCACCCGCACTCTCGAGGTCTCAGGTGCCTTTGTCTCCAATACCTGCCGGCGACAGGCTGTTTGGGAAAAAACCAGCAAAACAGCCAGTACAATTCTTAATTTCATAACCATTTATTGTTTGTTAACTGCTACAACTTTTTCAAATTCGGCCTGATCAATCAGCAATGTGTAACGGCTTACAATCAGGTTTTCTTCAGCCTGGGTCAGCGTATTCCGTGCATCTATGAATTCAATCAGACTGGCCTGCCCTTCTTCATACCTGCGATTCACCAGCCTGAAACCTTCACGGGCTGTTTTCAGCTGGTTTTCAGCAGCTGTTATCCCGGCTTTCGATGATTCAAGCTCGCGAAAAGCCCGGATGACCTGTAACGAAACCTGGTTTCTCGCCTCATCCAGCTGATGCTCCAGTTTCTCTTTGCCCATGAGGGCCTGATTGATCTTAGCCCGCTGCTGGAAACCGGAAAATAAGTCCCAGCTCAATACCAGCGAAGCCTGCAAGTAATCAGTGTTGTTATTGAAAGCATACTTCTCTCCTTCAAAGCCGTAATCTGCAACCGCTGTAATGTTGGGCAACATAGCTGAACGGTTCATGCCAACCGACAGGTCGGCCACATGCAGGTATTGCTCGAGGTTCATAATTTCCTCCCTGTTGACAACAGCCTGTTCAACAAGGTCGGTCAGATTTTCCGATGGTCCTGCTGATATGACAGGAATTTCAATAATTACGCTGTCAGATAACGGCCTGTTCAGCAGAAAATTAAACCAGGCTTTGGCAATCTCCCGGTTCTTTACTGCTTCCTGAAACGTCTGTTCAAATTTGCTCAGTTCGGTTTGAGAACGATACAGGTTATCCAGTGTGGTTTTGCCATTTTCAATGAGTTTCTCATTCACCCGGATGTTTTCGAGCAACAGCAGCTTCGTTTCCTGCAACATGCCGAGAATGCCCTCTGTCAGTCCCACGCTGTAATATGCCTTTCTGATATCTGCCGTCAACTCCCGCTTATACTGCTCCAGGCTGATCTCTTCGGCAACCGACAGTTCTTTTCGGATGCGCGAATTGTAATACACATCGGAATTAACCAGCGGCTGAACCAGCCTGATTTTGGTTTCATGTTCGGCAGGCCGCAGGAACCGGATCTCTTCATCCTCAAGCACTACCGACATGCCCAGCTGGTTGTAAACGGGATTCAGCAAGGTACCTACCGGGAATTCAATTACCCTTCCGCCTTCCGACCGGGTATAGCGCGCATTCAGTGAAACCGAAGGGTAAAACAGGCCCCTTGCCTCCCGGAGTGCTTCCAGGCTCTGCCTGTAGCCCGATTCTTTCTGGAGTAAAGCCAGGTTGCTCTCAAGTCCGGTTTTAACATACGCATCCAGCACAGGTTGCGCCGGTGCAGTAGCGGCCAGAATTAGAATACAACAGGTAAGGGCAGATCTCATAATTATTTTGTTTAGATACTAAATTATTGCTCACTCATTTGTTTGATGTTCTCATAGATCACAGTGAACAGCCTTTTTACCAGGTCAATATCATCCCTGGAAGCTGTCCGGTAGAGCTCCTCAGCAAACACGAACCGCTCTTTGGCGAAGTTCAGGTAATTCTGGTATATGATGTATCCTTTATCGGTCAGCCTCAGGTTTACTTCCTTGTTGTTAATCACCCTGAATTTGGCAACATAACGTTTGCTGACCAGTCGTTTCACCATCTGCGAAACAGCTCCCCGGGTTACACCTGCCAGCTCAGCCAGACGGGTCATGTTGATTTCGGGATTGCTGCCAATCATGTACACGGCGTGAATCTCGCTCACGTAAAGCAGGTCGCCCGTGCCAAAGTCTTTCGGCTTTTTGTCAATCACCGAATACAAATGCAGGATGCGGTTGAACAAATCAATTATCGATACCAGTTCGGAATTCATCATCGTTTGTTTAGTTCCTATACAAAAATAAACTAAATTTCTATTATAAGAATAACCATTCCTTTCCCATACAACTGAAATTTACGAATCCGCATTTCCGGCAATAATTTATATCTTCGGCTAAATAATACCCATCATGACAAAATGTTTTCATTCTTCGGCAGCAGCAATCCTGTTGATTGCCCTGATTATGTGTTTTACCAGTTGCAATACTGCGACCGAAAAAACAACTTACCTGGGTGTGGAGAAAGCACAGATTGAATCCCAGCTCAACAACCTACTGGAAAACTTTTATCCCCGGATCATTGATACGGTGAATGGTGGTTACTGGACCAATTTTGAAAACGACTGGACCTTATCTCCCGACCAGGAAAAAATGCTGGTGACCCAGGCCCGCGGATTATGGACCGCAGCCCGGGCAGCCGAGATCTTCCCCGATAATCCCACTTATCACCTGGCAGCCGACCAGGGCTATGAGTTTCTCACCCGGCATATGTGGGACAGCGTGAATGGCGGTTTTTACCAGACTTATAATCCTACTGCTGTTCAAAAAGTGGATGCCTCCTATAAACTGGCTTACGGAAATGCCTTTGCCCTATATGCATTGGCGCAATATGCCAAAATCAATCCTGATCCACAGGCGCTGGCATGGGTTAAAAAAACCTTTGACTGGCTCGAAATCGTGTTGCATGATTCTGCAGACCTGGGTTATTTCAGCGTTTCCCTGCCAAAGTCCGCATTATTAGCTGGTAAAACACCTGAAGAAATACAATTTATCAGTCAGGGCGATGTATATCGCAAAGATCAGAATACAAGCATCCACCTGATGGAAGCCCTGACAACCACCTACCAGGTGTTGCCGGAAGAAAAAGTAAAAGCAAGGCTTACGGAAATGATATCCCTGGTAAGAGACAGCATGACCACATCGGAAGGTTACCTGAAGCAGTTCTTCAATCGGAAATGGCAGCCTGTTTCCAATGCAGGTTTACCGCGTGAGGAAATCCTGAAAAACCTAGAAATCGATCATATCTCTTTCGGACACAATATTGAAACAGCCTATTTGTTGGTCGATGCCGCAAAGGCACTCTATGGAGAACCCGACAGTCTGACCCTGCTGGTATCGAAGAAGCTGATCGACCACACGCTGGCCTGGGGTTTTGACCGTGATTTCTACGGTGTATTTGATAAGGGATATGCTTTCGTTCCCGATTCCGTGGAAGTAATCGACAGTGTCAAGGTATGGTGGGTTCAGGCCGAAGCCTGGCATGCCTGCGCTTTGTTTGCCGGACTCTATCCTGATGAACCGGTTTACCAGGAGGCCTTTGTCGAAATGTGGGACTATATCAACAAAGAACTCATTGATCCGCAATACGGCGGGTGGTACAACAGCGGTCTTGATAAAAGTCCCGCCACCATCCACGAACGCAAGGCCCATGCCTGGAAAGGATGTTACCATGACGGTAGAGCATTGATGCAGGTGTGGCAGTATGCGAGGAAATAGAACCAAGAGCCAAGAACCAAGAGCCAAGATAGGGAACAACGTCAGTGGCAGCGGCAGTATGCGGACTACAAGTCACACTTCGACACGCTCAGTGTGACATATGACTACACGTCCTGCCTGCACCGAACCAGACGTTACACAACTCACAGCTCGCAGCTATTTCTATCTGCACAACCCTGAAGACTTTTTAGACTTTGGAGACTTTGAAGACTTAGAAGACATACCAGCCCTATTCCTCTCCTTTCCACTCCCCCTGATTCTCTAAAAACCTTACCCCATGTTGTGCCAGTTCCTTCAGCACCGGTTCGTAAATTTCGGGGATGGTGGGAATATGCACTCCTGCCAGCTTGATCTGGCCGGTGATGATCATTTTTGCAGCA
>CAYVBH010000254.1:0-5795 GCA_964449015.1 uncultured Bacteroidales bacterium | reverse complement strand
TTATGAAAGGGATTGACTACTCATATTACTACGAAGAGAATGACTAATGATATTAATTCAGTTGCAGATAGTATCTGGTTCATTAAACTGGAAACTGATGAAAAGCTCAAGCCGAGATACTGCCTCGAAATTATTCTACAATTCCATCAAATGTCCTGCGCGGTAAAAACTAGGTAATTTGAGTGAAGATAAATTTGCCTTGATTCATGGATTTATGCTTTAGCAATGCAAAAATCCAACTTTTCAATTCAAATCCTCACGCACATAAAAAACGCTGTAACTACGATTAACAAAGTATTTCAAAGAACTATTATATTTTAATAATGCCCACTAATGAAAAGGTTTATGACATTATCAAACTTTTTATTCAAACGGCGCAGCCTCAAACCATAGCCGTCAACTTAAGGACAAACCACGTTAGTGGTTAAATTTGAATAGCGCCGGGTGCAACCCGGTGTAATCGAGAATCGTGATTTTCAGCAACCACGGAGTGGTTGAATATGAAAAGCAGATTATTGTTTTAACATTCAACCACTCCGTGGTTGTAGAAATCCAATGGTTTAGCCACACCGGGTTGCACCCGGCTCTAATCACATTGAATCGCTCCGCGATTTAAAACAAAATAAATATTCCATTGATATAGAGCTTTAAAATCTTAAGTTGACGGCTATGGCCTCAAACTTCTTCTAAGCAGTAGGTGCTGGGTTCAAGAAAAACTACCAGACTGAATTTATATAGTTCTTTCTAATAATTTGATCTTTACTGATTAATATAGAATTATTTATTGAAGCATCTGCAACTATCATCCGGTCGAACGGGTCGCGGGTGAAGTCCAAATGAATTGCCCTGTTTATTATTCTTTCAATGCTATTATCGCTATAAACTAATCCAATTTCCTTCATCAATGCTTCAGTAATGATATCAGGCTTTTGATTGATCCTGCCGATTTCATTCAAATATTGCATTTCTAGCCTTACCATATGTGAGATACAAACCTGCTTATCATTTATAAGCTTTAGAACCTTTGGCTTAAAGAGTTCAAGATGTCCTGCATATAACCATATTGCCACATGGGTATCAAGAAAGATCAAGCTTTCCATTCTTTTTCCCATTCGTTGTCAATGAGTTCATCAGGTTTACAATTGAGAACATCCCTCTTTTTCAGGTTATCAAGTTTTGATTTTGATGGTTCTATAATAATCTTAAGTACCTTATCCCTTCTTTTTATTTCTATGGGTTTCCCTGTTTGGATCACCTGGTCAAGTAAGTTGTATAGATTCTGCCTTAATTTTGAAGGAGTTATCATAGTTCAAATATTTGATACAAATATACAAAAAACGTACCATAATAATGTAATAAAACGTACGTTTATTTGATATTTGCCAATTAGGCTTGTTTGACCGGATGTTGTTTCAACATTTTCACGAAATACCCCAAAATCAGGGTACAATCTTAACCGTTTTATCGGCGATCATTTCCTGCAACTCCTTCAATAAAGCTATCTCCTGGCGGTCGAGGTGCCCGTCTTCGGTTGCCTGGTGAATAATCTTGTCATATTCAGCCTTGGTGATCTTGTGATCTGCAATGGCATGTTCAATCACATCTCTTAAATTTTTGGCTTCGGCACTGAGTTTCATAGTCTGTTAAATTTAATGCTAAATTATAAACAATTTTGAGAACGCAATTGTTCAGTTCTGTCTTTTATTTTGCGGTTGCCCTGGCCAATCTATGGCCGCGACCGGTCCGGGAATTTCAGGGTTTTTCATATTAATCATTGCATACCTGTTGAATGCTTCCTATCTTTAGTGCAAGGAAACATTTACACCATATGGCATTAGGAATCCTGAAAAATATTGTCATCATTTTTGCCCTTTCCACTATTGTTAACTACCTGTTTACCAAAATAAAAGTGCCCACCATCCTGGGCTATCTGCTTACCGGTATCCTGGTGGGGCCTTACATGCTGGGACTGATCAGTTCTTCTGAAGATATTGAACTGATAGCGGATATAGGTGTGGTGATGCTGCTTTTCAGTATCGGACTTGAGTTTTCGTTGAACCATCTGCTGAAAATCAGAAAAATTGTATTTCTGGGTGGATTCCTGCAATTGGTATTTACTGTGTTGGTTACGCTCTTGATTGCCCGGGGCTTTGACATTGACTGGAAGGGATCACTATTCCTGGGCTTTCTTACGGCATTGAGCAGTACCGCTGTGGTGTTGAAGATTCTCCAGGGCCGGGCTGAGCTTACCTCTAATTACGGACGCACCGTATTGGGCATATTGATATTTCAGGACCTGTTGCTGGTTCCCCTGCTGCTTTTCACGCCCATGCTCGGGGGGCAGATAACCGATCAGGGTCATCAGTTTGTCCTGCTCATCTTCAAGGCACTTTTTATCATTGGTTTCATATACGTGGGTAACCGCTGGCTGATGCCCAAACTGCTGCATGCCATCGCCATGACGCGAAACCAGGAATTGTTCATGATGAGTATCCTCCTCATCTGTCTTGCCGTTGCCCTGCTTACATCTGAACTGGGCATGTCGCTGGCTTTCGGCGCTTTTCTTGCAGGGCTTATGATTTCTGACACGCAATACAGCCACAATGCATTTGGCAACCTGATTCCGCTCAAAGATTTGTTTGCCAGTTTCTTCTTCATATCTATCGGCATCCTGCTCGACCTGAATTTTGTTGCCGATCATGCAGTGCTGGTTCTGATTACTGTTATCGTAGTCATTTTTTTCAAAACATTAATGGCCTCCGGAACGGCTTTTCTGCTGGGACATACCTTTAAGGGGACCATCATGGTCGGTTTTGCCTTGTGCCAGGTTGGCGAGTTTTCATTTATTCTGGCCAAAATGGGACTTGATTTTGAGATCATTACCTCATTTTATTATCAGCTGTTTTTGGCCACGGCTGTTATTACCATGGCATTAACCCCGTTGCTGATGGAGGTCTCAAGGCCTTTTTCGAACCTGCTGCTCCGGTTGCCTCTGCCTGACAAGCTGGTAAATGGTATCTTCCCGCTTCCCCAGGTTGATATACCGGAACTGAAAAACCACGTGGTTTTTATCGGTAAAGATTCAAGGGCATTAAACTTGTCGGTTATGGCCCGGAATATGGATTTACCCTACGTATCCATTGTTTTTGATCCAGATGCGGCAAGAAAAAGGCAGCTGAAAGGAGAAACCGTGATCTATGGCGATGCCGTGAATGAACCGATTTTGAAAAGGGCATATGTTGACAAAGCTGACATTGTGGTTATTTCGATCGGGAACCTGATTACCGCTATGGCTGTCATTGAGAAAGTAAGAAGCGTCAACCCTTATGCCTACATCATTGTGAGGTCCAAAAAAGTGGAAGACATTGAGGAACTGTATAACATAGGCGCCAACAAAGTAATACCCGAAGAATTTGAAACCTCCATTGAGCTCTTTGACCGTGTGCTCGCAAAGCTCCTGATTCCGAGAAGGGAAATAGAAGCTGTTTTGGGCCGGATCAGGGATGACAATTACGGCATTTTCAGAGATACGGAAGTCCGTACAGATCTTTCAGCCCTTCGCACATTTGCCAGTTTTGAAATTTCTGCAGTCAGAATCGACGATAACTCACGGGTTATCGGTAAGAGTATTGTGGAACTGCAATTGCGTAATATGTATAGTGTTACTGTGGCTGCCCTGCTCAGGAATAAAGAGGTGAGGGATAATCCGGATCCCGAAACTATTTTTGAAAAGGGAGATATTGTGTATTTGATGGGACGGCCCGAGCAGATAGCCCGTGCCACTGAATTGCTTGTTAAAAGCAGCAAGCAGTATGATGATTATGTGGAAACGTAAATTGAGAAACTATGAAAGTCACCGTATGCCGGAAATCGCATTTCAACGCAGCGCACCGGATTTTTAACCCTAAGTGGGATGACCGCAGGAATGAAGAGGTATTCGGGCTTTGCAGCCTGCCGAATTATCACGGTCATAATTACGACCTGATAGTGAAACTGACCGGGGAGGTCAATCCTGAAACCGGTTACGTTTTTGACATGAAAAAGCTGAAAGAAATTATTGACGAACACATCGTTAAAAGGTATGACCACAAAAACCTGAACCTGGATGTGCCTGAATTCAGGTCCGTCATTCCATCGGCCGAAAACATTGCCATTGCCATCTGGAATACGCTCCGCGGACAAATCAGCCGTGAATTTTCTATCCGGGTGGTATTGTATGAAACCGAAAGGAATTTTGTGGAATATTCCGGTGATTAGCTGCTGCAATGAGAATACTTCAATACATGCATCAGGTTGTCATCTGGCTGATGATCCTGCCCATCCGGTTTTACAAGTATTCAATATCTCCGTTAATACCCAACAGCTGCAGGCACATACCTACCTGTTCGGAATATGCCATGGAAGCATTGAAAACGCATGGCGTATTTCGGGGCAGTGCGCTGGCAATCTGGAGGATTCTGCGTTGTAATCCCTGGGGTACGGAAGGTTACGATCCGGTACCTCCGCGAAAAAAAGGAACGGATTAGCAGCAATTAGTCTTTTTTAGAACAACAACCCTGTCGGGCCAGTACGCACAGAATTGCAAGAAGCAGCAGACTGCTGGCCACAACAAAGAAATTGGCTTCATGCCTTACTCCCAGGAGGTTATTTTGCATGATGAGCGAAACGGTTCCGAGCAGCATCATAACTACAGCAAGCAATGCGCTGATCCAGGCTACGATAATGTATAATTTCATCGGGTTTATTTTGGTGAATAATGAATAACATCTTCAGGCTGTTCAAACCTGAATATCGGGTAAAAGTTAAGACTAATTCTACAGAATATCAAGACACTGCATCAGAAACTTCCGGGAAACAATGCTACGGCTGTCTTTTTGAGTATCCTGACGATCTGTTGCATGTCTTCTCGGCTGATCCGCTTGCGATTCAGGCTGTCGATGATTTCCGTATCGTTGTGTTGTATCAGCGGATACCAGTCGCCGGGTTGCTTCAGATCACCTTTTAACCGGGGCACAATATGGAGATGCAGGTGTTCAACGGTTTGCCCGGCCTCAGGTTTCTCCTGAACCGACCAGTCAAACGCATCTGTATGAAATACTTTCATCAGTATCTGAAGCGCTTTTCGGGCTGTACTGAAAAATTCAAGCATTTCCTCCTGGTTGAGATCCAACAGGCTGGTGAGGTGCTTTTCAGGAATGATCAGGGAATGTCCGGGCAAAACAGGAGCAATGTTATAAATGGCAAGGGTATTACCCTGCCTGTAAAACACAGAACTCTTGATGTTATGATCGCAAAAGGGACAAGGTGGATTAACCTGCTTGTTCATGATTCCCTGAATTGGTTTTCTAAAGCCAAATTACGCAAAAAAGAAAACATCCAAACCCGGAATCTGAACATTCAGATAAAAAGCACACCCGGCAACCTGTTCAGAATAATGCCGGGTGTGCAGCAACTTCATTCTTCTCCGGAGTTCTTGCTCCGAAGCATCACCAGGTCGGAAACCACCACTTCAGTATAGTAGCATTTTTTCCCATCCTTGTCATCATAAGACCTGTGCGTCAGCTTTCCTTCAACGGCAACTTCACTGCCTTTGATCAGGTACTTTTCGGCTATTTTGGCCAGGTTACCCCAGGCTGCCACGTTATGCCACTGGGTTTCGGTGATTTTTTTGCCGTTCGAATCATAGTAAGAATCTGTTGTGGCCATGGAAAAGCGTGCCAATGCTTTTCCGTTGTCGAAGGTCCGGATTTCCGGATTCTGACCGAGATTACCGATCAGCTGAACTTTGTTGCGTA
>CAYVBH010000253.1:0-5796 GCA_964449015.1 uncultured Bacteroidales bacterium | reverse complement strand
ATGAAAAGTATAACTCAGGGATTCTGTCCATAAAAAGACAAACCCGATCCTCATTAACAATTCCCAATTGACGTAAGAAGGTTCCAATAGTATTGCTTGCCAGGCGGATGTCATTAAATGAATAATCTCTTTCATGGTTTCCAAACCCCTTATAATAAAGAGCTGTTTTTTCACCCTTTCCCTTTAGACAAATCCTGTCTGAACAGTACCATCCAATATTAATATTATTTCCTTCTTGATATTCAAGTTCATTTTCAGCAATGGCCCAAGTAAAGTCCTTCACTTTTTCTTCGTATGTACCAATATTTGTCATGCAGAGGTTATTAACAATTACCTGAATAAACACTGATATGTTATTATAATCATGAATATCTCAACTAACCTTTCCCGATTTACTTTTCCACTTGATGAGAGCTTTTTCAAATGAAAAGATCAATAAACAAGGCACAGATCAGTAAATTTCATTATACTAATCAAAATTACAAAGGTTGTTTTTTTAATAAATATTTCCACAGATATTTTTATTAATTCTACCTAATAATGGGATTAAACCATACGAATTTCTGGCAAAAGATCAGCATCCCTAAATACCAACAGAAAATAATCAGAAAATTTCCTTTCAAACATCAAGTAGTATATCAATCAGATTAGCTGCTTGAGAATATATAATAGCACTTGATTCCAGTCATATCCCCCAAACCGGTGAAGCATAATACACAAGTGGTGAATATTGGTCTGGCGTTGACAAAGCTTCAAAATGGAATTTGCATATATGTGGTTTTACAGAATGGTCATCAAGCCTGTTTTCATAATAAGTCTTATGTTGATATTTACAGTATACTAAAGTATTGGTAAACAGTTGAGCCAACTGGTAAGAGAGGTACCTGTTAGATTCTATAGCAGAATGGAAGTAAAAACCTTGACAAAATTACTTCTCCTTGGATATACCAATTAAAACGTAACGACCTACTGTAACAAAGAAAAAATAGCTTTCTGTTTTATATCGGCCTGATGGTAATGTTGTTAATTTGTACATTGGGTGGAAGAGTCAATATATTAATAATGGAATCCGCAACATTGTTAGATGTCAAAAAGTGTTTTGGCAGATATTCGATGCCTTCCGCTTCACAAACTTGTTTTTGCATAGGAGTATCAACCCTGCCCAGATATATACTAGTGACCCTAACACCGTATGGGTATACTTCCTGATGGATTGCTTCGGCCAGTGTTCTCAATGCTCCTTTAATAGAAGAATATGCAACATTAATAGAACGAGGACTTAGGATTGCAGTCGAATTTAAAAACAGAATCTGACCCTTTTTATTCTTAATAATATTCAGGAGCTCACGCGTAATAATAAATGGGGCCCGGAAATTAACCTTGTACGAATAATCTATTGCTTTATCTGATGTATCTAATATTCCTCCATGATGGTAGGTACCTGCACAATGAATTAATACATCCGGCCTAAATCCGTTGTTTTTAATTCTTTTCAAAAAAGTGAATAGCTCGTTATCATTAGATAAATCGATTTTTTCATATTGGACTTCAGCAACGCTGTTTGGATTACATTTTATTTCCTCGAGTACATCTTGCTTGCGTCCGACCATTAAAAGCTTAACCCTGAATTGAATTAGCGACAATGCAATTTGTTTTCCAATACCACTACTTGCACCTGTTAATAATATTGTCTTATCATTCAATAAATTCATCTTGCTGATTTATGCAATTAATATTGCGCGCAAAGTAACAAATTTTTAAAAGATATGCATTATTAAAAGCAAGGTGATTCCAAAATAGAATATGATTGATTCAGCAAAGATTACTCCCTCTGTGACTATTACACTTCATCAATAGAGATCTCATTCTGTGGTAGTTCAGTATCGTGTAGTATCTTTGTAGAATTAGATTGATAATGGTTCATCCAGCGCCTTAAGCGTGGAATGATGAGAATTTCCCAAATTGATACATAGCAAATATTAGAGGCTTGGTGTCAGTAATTTAGCAGCAATAGTTAATATTTTTAAGTAATCAGTTAGATTACAGAATAATCTATCCTTTTTAGACCAGGTTATTCAGAATGCTTATCGCGGTACATACCACAACCCCAGCCGTTTCGGTTCTCAACCGGTTATTGCCCAGCGAAACAGGTATAAATCTATTTTCAACCGCCAGTTGTAACTCTTCAGGCGTGAAATCACCTTCGGGCCCTATGAGAACAACAGAATCAGATTGTGGTGAAAGTACCTGCTTGAGTTGCTGCCTGGGCGTTTCACCGCAATGGGCGATGAAGCGGTTGCCTTTTGCAGAGTCAATGTTTTTTACAAAATGATCATAAGGTAAAAGCTCATTTAACACAGGAAGCTTTGTCACCATAGCCTGCTTTATGGTGGAAATGATGAGTTTGTTCAACCGGTCGGTTTTCAGCACACGCCGCTCCGAACGCTGGCAGAGCAGGGGAGTGATGATGTCAATTCCGATCTCAACTGATTTTTCAACAAACCACTCAAAGCGATCCATGTTTTTGGTGGGCGCTATGGCTATATGAACCTTATGCTTCCGTTCCGGAGGAGAGGGCAATACTGATGTGATTTCAAGCCGGCAGGCACCAGAAACAGGATCGGTGATCACCGTCTCATACATGCCCCCTTTTCCGTCGATCAGGATTACCTTATCACCCTTGCTTAACCGCAATACGCGAAGACAGTGTGCAGACTCTTCGGAAGATAGGACAGTTTTGTTATCAATTATGTCGGAGGAGTAAAAAATATGCATATTTTGCTGTTGGCTTTAATTCTTAATTATTTGGCATTGAGTGTTTGATGTATTGTGTCTGCTTTGTCTTCAAAGTCTTCAAAGTCTTCTAAGTCATGCTGTCTTGGATCTTGGATCTACTATCAATTCTTCCTGTTCAACCTGAAGGTCGTGCTTCCCTCGAACCCCAGTGAAACGGGTTCAATGTAAACCAGGCTGGCGTCAAACCCCAGTGCTTTCACATCGGAAAGACTGTTTCTGCTGAGAAATAGATAGACATTCATGATCAGTCTTTCTTTGAATTTAAAGTCAAAATCGGAAAAATTCAACCGGTCGATCAGGATAAACTTGAAATCTGTAAGGATATTATGCTTCCTGAGTGATGGATATCCGCTCAACAGGTCAATTTCACCTGTTTTTGCCATTTCGTTGGTGATCTGTTTGAACATGGCATTTATCCGGGGTTCTACCTTAAAACCAAGATAAAAATCAATACGTGTGAGAATACCGGGAATGATGTGGGTAACCTTATAATCCAATGCCCTCGGTTCATCCAGTATGTCTACATGGATCAGCCAGTAATGGTCGGCTCGTTTGGGCTGCTTGTTTAAAACCGAAAGAAGGATCTTGGACTCAATATCGGAAGCACGGTTGGCTTTCGTAAGGAAAACAAGGTTGGTAGACGTTTTCGGGATGCTGCTGTCATTACGCAGGTCCTTGATCACGCCCAGGTACTGCTCCAACGGCAGAAACCTGAGAAAACGATTTGTGATTTTTCTCCCGTTGTACCACGCCAGCATGATAATTGATAGTAAACCGCCTAGAAGGATCGGAAACCAGCCTCCATGTGAAAACTTAAACATGTTGGCATACAGGAATGATCCTTCAACAGTCAGGTAGGTGAGTAAGAATAAGGTGATCAGCAACGGATTAACACGTTTCATCGACAGGTAGAAAAGTAACAAAAAGGTATCGATCATCATGGTGATGTTGATAGACAGTCCGTATGCAGCTTCCATGTTGGCTGATTCCCTGAACGTGAGCACCACGGTCATGCAACAGATATACAGAAACCAGTTGATGCTGGAGATGTACATCTGACCTTTCTGCAGGGTAGGGTATTTGATCCTGATCTTTGGCCAGAAATTCAGAGAAATGGCTTCTGTAATCAGGGTATATGACGCACTGATCAGTGCCTGGCTTGCGATGATGGCAGCCGCTGTGGCCATGAAAATGCCAAATGGTAAAAACCACACCGGCATGATGGCATAAAAAGGATTTGTTGTTTCAGTCATTTCATGGCCGTGATTCAGCAACCAGGCGCCCTGTCCCAGGTAGTTGAGAATCAGCATGATTTTAACATAGCTCCAGGAAACCTTGATGTTCTTTATCCCGCAATGCCCCAGGTCGGCATACAAAGCTTCACCTCCTGTAGTACATAGGAATATAGCCCCCAATAGCAATATGCTTCCCGGGTATTTCGATAACAGGTGAATAGCATAGTAGGGATTGAAGGCTTTCAGAACCAGGATTTCCTCCTGAATCATCAGCGTTCCCATAACTCCGAGCATCAGGAACCAGGCAAACATGATAGGCCCAAAAAACCGGCCCACATATTCAGTACCAAACTGTTGTATAGTGAATAAAAGGGTCAGAATGATCACAACAATGGGAATTACCTGAATTTCCGGATTGATCATCCTCAAACCTTCAACGGAAGAAACCACGGTAATTGCAGGCGTGATGATTCCATCGGCAAGCAGCAGACTCCCTCCGGCTATTGCCAGCACATAGATCCATCGCTTGCTTTTCCGCAACAAGGCAAACAGGGAAAAAATACCTCCTTCACCCTTGTTGTCGGCTTTCAGTGTAATCAGTACATATTTTATAGTGGTCTGGATGGTCAGCGTCCAAATCACACAAGATAGTATTCCAAGTATATAATCGGGTTCAACAGGAAAATTACCGCGGGTTACGGCCTTCATAACATAAAGAGGAGACGTTCCGATATCGCCGAATACAATACCCATGGTAACAATAACTCCGGCGAGACTAAATCTGATGCCATGACTTTTTGCGGTCCCGGACATGATTGCGGTAATTTTTCAGTAAAAATGATTCTAAAAGTAACAAAAATGCGTATCCAAAAATTAACCCGGGCATAAAAAAACCTTTTATGCCTGCCCTTTTCATATGTATTTATCTTTCAATGGTATTTCCGACCACTTTGTACCTGCAGCTCTGGTGCTCCGAATACGAACATTTTATTGCTGAGGTACCGTAAAATCAATTACATTCTATTATATTTGCAGTGTTGAATAAACTTCTGGATTAATAAATACTTAAACCATTAAATACTATGTATAAAAAGTCTATTTTCAGCAAAATCAGTTCCCTGGCAATAATGTTTACTGCATTATTTTTCCTTTTTTCCTGCAAGGGCGGAAACAAGCCCTCCGAACAGGATCAAGCTGCCGCTGATAGCCTGAATAAGGAATTGCTGGCATCTGACATCAAAGAAGTGCTTTACCCGCTGCCTACTCCGTTTGACATTACAAAAATGCTCAATGAGATTGGAGCGACATATACTCCTAAAATCCTCAATAGCACCAATCAGGTTGAAAAATATATTACTGAACAAAGTAAAGCTTTAAACCTCGGCGTATTTGGCGCAGACCTGGCATATGCTGCTACATATCAGCAACAGCAGGACATTCAGACTTACCTGAATGCCATCAAGTCACTGGCTGATCAGCTTGGTGTTACCTATGATTACAGTAAGCTGTTGTCTGATGAATACAAAACGAAATTCGAAAATAAAGATACCCTTACCGAAATCATCACCAACACCATTTACGACACCTATCAGTTCCTGGATCAGAAGAGTAATCCAGATCTGGCTGTTAACATGGTTGCAGGTGTTTGGGTCGAGCTGATGTATATTGCCACCAATATTTCCGAAGCTTCCTATAATTTTACCGGATTGGTTGATATCATCAGCAAACAGAAAACCTCCTATGAAAAGGTAATGGAATTGCTGGC
>CAYVBH010000252.1:0-5897 GCA_964449015.1 uncultured Bacteroidales bacterium | reverse complement strand
GCGACTCCTCGTGCTGCTTCAAAATCGGTTGATGCGAACTATAAATTGCTGCAACCGGTAATAAAGGCCGGAGCAACTTATTCATGGAAAGACAAGAATACACTCGAACTTACTGCCCGTTTTGTGGAGGAAAGTCTTGGCTCAGAAGCGATTGTTTGCAAGTTTTCAGAGGTTAACGGTAATGTCAGCGTGGCAATTGAATCCAAAGGAGGAGGATTTATGGGCATGCCCGGAGCAGCAGCAACACCGCTAAGAGGTACCCTTGTAAAGGTAGAATAGAACAGATAATGAGTATTATTCAGTCAATAGGTTCATATATTAACATTATTTTGTATTGAACATTATGAAAAAAACGGTTTCTTTTATTGCTTTAGTTCTGATAATTGCAAGTGCTATCGCAGTTGGGCAAGCTCCTGTTGCCAATATTGTAATCTCTAGAGAGAATATTGAAAAGGTAGGTTTATCCATACCTGCATCAGCAATCGGGGAGCCTGTAGGTTCGGTAAAGCTTTATGCACCCCGCTGGATAGAAGCAACAGACGTCACGCCTGCTTATGGTGTTGTTGAAGGTTCTATTTTTCCAATAGATCCCAACGGCTGGCCCATCAATTTCAGAGTGCTGTTGCCTGCAAGTTGGTCACTTCGGGCCATTCAATCCGGAGGTGGCGGAATGAACGGATCCATAACTGTAAGAGAGGGCAGGAATAACATGCTCAACAAAGGATTTGCATTGTATGGCAGCGATGCCGGTCATCAGGCCTCAGGTATGGGTGGCCCTGCCGGTATGCAAAGTAAACCTTTCGCTACAGGACCTGCTTTAGGTGATGAGTGGGCCTTAAACGAAGAGGCCATCCGGAATCTGGGCTATATGCAGATGAAAAAGACCCACGATGCTGCCATGGTAATAATTGAGCGGGTATATGGCAAACGGCCCAACTATAATTATTATGTTGGAGGTTCTCAGGGAGGACGCGAAGGGTTGACCGTTGCCCAACGTTACCCGGCTGATTATGATGGAATCATATCTGATGTACCCATAGTTAACTTCTCTACTCTAATGCTCGCCCCGGAGTTAATCAGAATCCAGGAAAAACCATTGGCAAGCTGGGTAACTCCTTCAAAAGTTAAAGCCATCAGAGCTGAATTTCTACGGCAATGTGACCAGCTTGATGGACTGGCTGATGGGGTAATTAATAACTACCTGGACTCAAGGGCAATTTTTAATGTTACTGACGGCATTGGCCCAGCTGATCCATGGGCAGCTTTAAGAGCTCCAAACGACAAAGACCCTGATCCCAATGACACATCAGCTAAGGCTAAACTGACTAATGGACAAATCAAGACTCTTGAGATGTGCTATAGCCCATACAAATTCGCAACTCCGCTGGCTCATGGCGTAAAATCTTTTGGAATGTGGCTGCCCACTACCGCACCAGATGATTTTGGCATGATTACCGGAACACGTTATAAAGGACAAGAAGGAGCCGGTGAAAATACTCCTGTTCACTCATCGTTAGGTACATTGGGTGTTACAGGATTCCTGATGCAGGATGTTAAGGCCAATCCATTGGATTACGTTGAAGGAGGCTCTCTGAACAAACGCAGGGAAGAAATATCGGAGTGGCTTGATGCTACAAATCCTGATCTTTCAGCTTTTTATAAGCGCGGAGGAAAGATTATTCTGACTGTTGGCACAATGGATCATATAGCTTCTTCAGGAGCCCAGCTGGACTATTATCAGTCGCTGATTAATACCATGGGACAGAAAAAAATCGATGATTTTGCCCGTTTATATGTGGTTCCTCAGGGCGGTCATGGTTTATCAGGTAAAAGCTATAAGGTGAACGGGGAAGGCAAATCGGTTGCAGTGAGAAACCTGCCAAGACCAGATGGTGATGATAAGTTAGATCTGCTTATGGCCTGGGTAGAAAATAAACAGGCTCCTGCCAAAACACTCGTATTGGATGAAAAAGGCCGGATAGGTACTCAACCCGATGTAAAAGGATTTTTGCTTTGCTCCTATCCAAATTATCCCAAATATGTTGGCGGCCCTTCAGAATTGGCTTCTTCCTTTGTCAGTGCAGAACCTGCCTTGATATCCTCCAGCAAACCTGAAAATAATGAAACAACCATTATAAAAATTACTGCTTCACCTGTTACTGTATCAAAAGGCAAGGTGGAAAGGTTTGTAATGCCTTGCGAATATGAGAAAGAAAGGATTATCGATGTATGGTTGCCGGAGGGTTATTCTAAAGACAACAAATATTGTGTGTTGTATGCGCAAGACGGAAACAATCTTTTTGATGCTACGAAAATGTTTAATCATCAGGAGTGGCGGCTTGACGAAGTTGCTGATAGCCTGATGGCAGCAAACCAAATCCGGAAAACGATCATTGTAGGCGTTCATTGTACGCGTCAGCGTTTTAAGGAGTATCTTCCCCAAAAGGCTGCACAATATTTGAGTGAAGACGCTAAAGTTGAGCTGAAAGAGGTGATTAACAGTTGTCTGGGAGATAGTTATCTGAAGTTCCTTGTTGAAGAGCTTAAGCCCTTTATTGACAAAAATTATTCGGTCTATAAAGACCGTGAAAACACTTGTATCTTAGGTTCAAGTATGGGAGGGCTGATTTCTCTTTACGCAATTTGCGAGTATCCTGAAGTTTTCGGAGCTGCAGCTTGCATTTCCACCCACTGGCCGGGTTTGTTTCCCAATACAAAGGATCCTGGTTATATTGCCAAAGAAGGATTTTATCCGAAAGCAATGTGCAAGTATATGACTGAATCTTTACCATCGCCCGCCACTCATAAGATTTATTTCGATCATGGAGATAAAACGCTTGATGCTGCTTATGGCCCATATCAGAAGGCTGCAGATAGCGTAATGGTGACAGCGGGATATTCCTCCGCTAACTGGATGACCAGAGTTTACCCTGGCGACGCCCACGTTGAGTCATCATGGGCATCAAGAGTTCATGTTCCTCTTGTATTTATGTTGGGAATGAAATAGAGAAAAATTGACGGGTTATTTGCGTACACATTGCTGAGAACAAATAACCCGTCAAGGAAAAAGCATTACTGGATATTTTTCTTTTCTGTCTTCCAGTTGGGATTTTGAGAAAGCCCACAGGGTTCACCGGTGAACATTTTCCCGGCTTCTTTGTCACCTTTCAGTTGCCATTTATACCAGGCTGTTGCAACCTTGGCAAATTCACCGCCATGTGGTTGGCTGTATGTTCCACCGTGTCCGACATTCATATTTGCCGCGAATACAGGAACATGATTAATGCGCTTGAAATCATCCATTCCGTTGGCATAGGCAATATCGGTTTCACCACCTAATATGTAAAGTGTGGGTGTATGAAGTTTCAGCAGATGTTCTTTTGTCAAACCGGGCATGCCAGGCATTCCACTTCCCGGATTACCCAGAATACCACTATTGCATATAATGGCAGTTGTAACGCGCGGATCGGGAGCCATCTCAAGCGTCTGTAATCCTCCGCATGACATGCCACTTACTGCAATTTTTGTGATATCTATTTTATTGTAATAAGGGCTCGTTTTGTCGCTGTTCTGAGCAATAGCCCAATTAATTGCGTCAACTAACTGCGAAGAAGTCGATCTGCCGCCACCGCGTTGTCCTTCCTGAGGCATGGGGCCGATTGCAACTACCAAAAAGCCATGTGAGGCTACCTCTGACAAAAAGTTAATATGTTCCCAGGGCGAATTGGCACAGGCTCCGTTACCCCAGGCTATGATAGGCAGCTTATTCTTTTCACCAAATGCACTCAGGTCTTTCGGCCTGAAAATGGTATGAGTCGTCAGGGTATTCTCTGTAAGCATCAGGGCGCTGTATGCGCCGGTTCCTCCATCTTCCACAACTCTTGAAGTCGATTGGCCGGTTGAAGATGTTTCCTGAGCTCCTATAGGGCAAATCAGGCAGAAACCTGCCAGGATGGTGTTAATTAAAAACATATTTTTCATTTGATTTCTTTTTATTTTAACTAATGTTCTACGAAAATAGGATAAAATGGCATACTACCCGTGAGTTTACCCAAAATGTTGTATTTTGGCTTTACTTTAATGTGCGAAATTGTCATTCATAACCGATATCTTATCATAATACTGCAATGATCAGAGCAGATTTGCATATACATTCGTCATACAGCCCTGATGGGGAGATTTCGCCCCCGGAAATATTGAAAATCTCAGTCCAACAGGGTCTCTCGGTTATTTCCATCACTGACCATAACCTGGTGAGTGGGGTGCCTGAAGCCGTTGAAGCATCCGGAGCTTATGGTATCCGGGTCATTCCGGGAATTGAAATCGACTGCAATTATCTGGGCACTGACCTGCATGTGCTGGGTTATCACATCAATTACCTGAGTGAGGATTTTATTACACTGGAAAAGCAGATTGACTCACTGGTGATGAATTCCTTTGAAGCCATGGTTGAAAACCTGCACCAGTTGGGCATTACTGTTGATGCCGATGAAGTGCTTGATGCAGCACAGGGTAAATTGCCCAGCGCAGAACTTATTGCCGAGGTGCTGCTACACAATCCCGGATATAATAATATAGAAGTTCTTGATCCATACCGGCCTGGAGGCAGCCGAGGGGATATGCCGTATATCAATTTTTACCTCGATTATTTTGCGCAGGGAAAGTCTGCTTATGTTAAAATTGATCACATGGATTATGCAGAAGCCATTGACCTGATCAAAGGTAATGGAGGCATGCCGATTATTGCGCATCCTGGTCACAATTTCAGGGGCAGGGAAGAGGTGGTTGATGATTTGATCAGGTTGGGAGCCGAAGGCATTGAGGTGTTCAACAATTATCACAGCCCGGAGCAAATGCAATTCCTGGCTGGAATGGCAGTTCAGCACCAGGCTTTAATGACTTGTGGCAGCGATTTCCACGGTAAAACCAAACCCCGCATCGGGGTGGGTCAGTTTGGCATGTTGAGTGAGTATGAGGGGTATTTGCAGGAGAGTTTGGAGAGGTTATAGTTATCAAGTCTCCAAAGTCTCCAAAGTCTCCAAGGTCTCCAAGGTCTCCAAGGTCTCCAAAGTCTCAAAGGTCTTGAATCTTGGTTCTTGGTTCTTGTCTCTCAGGTCATGTATTCATCAGCCTTTGATACGAATGCTTTGCCATATCGCCAAGTGGAAGTATGATGGAAGCGGCATTCAGCGATATGGCTGCCTTGGGCATGCCAAAAACCACGCAGGTGCTTTCGTCTTCGGCAATGGTATAGGCCCCGGCATTTTTCATTTCGAGCAAGCCCCGGGCTCCGTCATCACCCATACCCGTCATGATGATACCTACTGCATTGGCTCCGGCGCAATTGGCTGCCGATCGGAATAATACATCCACCGAGGGCCTGTGCCGGTTAACCAGAGGGCCGTCATTGATTACTACTGAGTATTTGGCGCCGGTGCGGGCAATAAGCATGTGCCGGTTACCCGGAGCAATAATGGCTTTGCCAAAGGTGATGATTTCGCCATGAACGCCTTCTTTTACTGAAATCCGGCAGAGTTTGTCGAGCCGGTCAGCAAAAGACTTGGTGAACATTTCGGGCATGTGCTGAACAATTACAATACCCGGGCAGTCGGGGGGCATGGCCATGAGAAAGGCTTCAATAGCCTGGGTGCCCCCAGTGGACGCTCCCAGCACAATGATCTTATCTGTAGTGTGTTTGATTGAAACCGCCTGGGGCGATAGCTCCAGTATTTCATCAGCAGTAAGTTTAGGCATTACAACAGGTTCCGATCTGCTTATCATTACCGGTGAGGGAGCGACTCCGCCAATACGTTTCATATTGGCTTGTGAAGCAGCCTTTACTGCATCACAAAGCAATATCCGTGATTCGTCGAAAAACTCTTTGGTGATCATCTTGG
>CAYVBH010000251.1:0-5901 GCA_964449015.1 uncultured Bacteroidales bacterium | reverse complement strand
GTTCCATACTTTTAGTTTTGCTTTGGGGATGCAGCGCACAGAAGAATACAGGCTTGTCGCGTGCCTACCATAATCTTACTGCCAAATACAATGTGCTTTTCAATGGCCAGGAAAGCTATAATAAAGGCCTTGAAAAAATTGAGAAGGAATTTTCAGATGATTATTCCGAAATACTTCCGATTTTCATCTATTCCGGAAAAGATGCAGTTGCTACCGCCAGTTCGGATATGGACAGAGCTATAAAAAAATGCGCCAAGCTGATTACGTTACACTCTATTACTGCCAAACCCAAGGTGAAGGATAAGAAGAACCTGACCGAAGAACAACGGGCCTTTTTCAGCAAGAAAGAATACAATGCATTTGTTGATGATGCCTATTTACTTATGGGTAAAGCGCATTTTTACAAGCTCGAATACGAGCAGGCTTCAGAGGCTTTTAAAAAAATAATCAACGATTTCAAGAATGATCCGAATGTGTTTAATGCCCAGCTATGGCTCGCGCGCTTGTCAATACAAACCGGTCAGAGCTTAAATGCATCAGAGCTGCTTGCCATGTTATTGAATCATGAAGCACTACCAAAAAAATTGCTCCCCGACCTGTATCCCACCTATGCAGATTTTTGCCTTAGGCAAAAGGATTATGCAAAAACGATCAGTTTTCTGGAAAAAGCCATGACTGTTGAAAAGCGAAAGAAAACCCGCACCAGATATCTTTATATTCTTGCTCAGCTTTATGAAAAGACAGGCGACCTGAAACGCGCTTCGGAATGCTATCATCAGGTCATTCAAATGAACCCGGTTTATGACATGGCTTTCAATGCTCATATTAACATGGCACTGGCTTATGAAAAAGGATTTGGTAAGGGACAGGATATTGAAGATGAATTGAACAAAATGCTGCATGACGACAAAAATATAGACTATCAGGACCAGATCTATTATGCCCTGGGTAACCTTGCCATCAAAGAGGGAGACGAAGAAAAAGCACTTGAATACTATACCCGGTCAGTCGAAGTCAACAAGGGCAATGAGCCGCAGAAGGCACGCTCCTATATCACCATGGCAAACATTTATTATTCCAGGCCTGATTATCCGAATGCACAGGCATATTATGACAGTGCTCTATCCAATATTGATGCTGATTATCCGGGATACAACACCCTGTTTACAAAATCAAAAAGCCTCACACGTCTGGTTACAGAAATCAATGCAGTAAAATTAGCCGATAGTGTTCTATTGCTTGCCAAATTGCCTGCAGATGAATTGAACAAACGTATTACCGAAATGATTGAGGCCGAAAGGAAGAAAGTGGAAGAAGTCCGACTGAAGGCTCAGGAACAGCAACTTGATCAGCAATTTGGTGATGAAACTGCCAGACGCAATTTATCCGATCAAAAATCCATTGGAACAGGAGTACAATGGTATTTCTACAACGATGCTGCTAAAAATCTGGGATACCGGGAATTCAAATTGAGATGGGGAAATCGCAAACTTGAAGACCATTGGCAACGTGCTTCCAAAGCTATGGTAAGTTATACTCCGGTTAACCAGGAGGAGGAAGATGCTGATGCTGCAGTTTCTTCAGCTGGTGCCGATGCTTTCAGCAAAACATCCCGCGAATATTATCTCTCCGGAATCCCTACCACCGACTCTGCTGTTAATGCCACACATCAAAGAGCTGAACTTGGGCTATACAACATGGGAATCATTTATAAAGATGAACTGAAAGATTATGAAAAAGCTGTCGAATCGTTTAAAGAACTGATCAAACGTTTTCCCTCATCAAGCTATTTGCTGGCAACCTATTATAATCTTTATGTTATGGCCAGGGATCAAAACAACCAGGCTCTGGCGGATCTTTACAAAAACAACATTATCCGGCAATTCCCTGAAAGCATGTATGCCAGGGTGCTCACCGACCCGGAATACTTTAAAGAACTTGAGAAAGAAGACATGGCTGTACGGCAGTATTATGAAAAAACCTACAGTTTCTACCTCGAGAAAAATTATGGTGAAGTGATGTCACGTTCAGAATTTGCAAAAAGGACCTATCCCGACCATATCCTCTTTTCGCGTTTTGATTACCTGGGCGTTCTTGCTCAGGCCAGGAGCCTTGACAGAAATACATTCAGACAAAAACTGACTGATATTGCTGTTAAATATCCAGGAACGGATATTGCCAGTGATGCCGGTAATTTAATCAGTTACCTGGACAAGGAACACCCTGAACTCAAAGAAGCAGAAGAACTGAAAATAAGTCAGAAATTGTACCAGCCGTCCGCTGATACCTCACATTACTTTGCTTTTGTACTGGATAAGAAAATCAACGCCAACCAGCTTGTTTTCAATATTATCAACTTCAACCTGGACAATTACGATAAACTCAACCTGATTGTTGAGGTTATTGACCTGAATGCAACTCAATCACTGATTACGGTTAAAACTTTCACTGATCGTGAGCAGGTTTTGCAATACCATAACGCCATTAGCACTTCAGAAGAAGTTTTCAAAGATATGCCCGGCATAAAACTGATTTCTTTTGCTATTTCTTTGCCCAACCTGAAAACCTTACTCGAAGATAAGTCTGCAGATCGCTATCTGAAATTTTTTAATGAGCATTATCGATGACCCTCGAATCAAAGAAGATTAAAATACTATGGACCGATGATGAAATCGATCTGCTCCGACCTCACATCCTCTTCCTGCAGGAAAAGGGATATTCGGTCGAAATCGCCACAAACGGCCATGATGCTGTCGATTTTGTTCAATCTCAGCATTTTGACCTGGTACTGCTCGATGAGAATATGCCCGGTTTAAGCGGAATTGAAACCCTCAATAAAATACGCTTACTGAATTCAACCTTACCTGTGGTAATGATTACCAAAAATGAAGAAGAGCACATCATGGAAACAGCCATCGGGTCAAAAATTGCAGATTACCTGATTAAACCTGTCAATCCTAACCAGATACTACTATCTATAAAAAAAAACCTGGACACTAAAAAACTGATTACCCGGGAAACCACATCCGCATACCAGGCTGAATTTAGAAATATCGGTGAACAGATTAACATGGCCCGGAGTTTTGCTGATTGGGAGGATATTTACCGCCGGTTGGTTTATTGGGAACTCGAGTTGGAACGTTCCGATGACCAGAGTATGTTTCAGGTTTTCAGCATGCAGAAAACCGAAGCCGGAAATGGCTTCAGCCGATTTATCAGGAACAACTACCTTTCCTGGTTTTCAGATAAAAATACGAATAAACCCTTGCTTTCTCCCGCCGTATTTAAAGAGAAGGTCTTCCCATTACTCGATCAGAAGAAGAAAGTATTTGTAATCCTCATCGATAATCTCAGGCTTGATCAATGGCGGGTGTTAAGTCCCATCATATCTGAATATTATACCCTTGCCGATGATTCACTGTTTTGCAGCATACTGCCGACATCAACCCAGTATGCCCGAAACGCCATGTTTGCAGGCCTGATGCCACAAGAGATCGCGTCGATCAATCCCGATTTGTGGTCAGATGACGAAGAAGAAGGCAGTAAAAACATGAATGAGGAATCACTGCTTCTGAAACAAATATCCAGGTTTGGCAGAAATTACAGGGTGTATTATGAAAAGATCACCCACACCAGAAGCGGAAAAAAAATTGTAGATAATTTTGCCAATCTGCTTGAATATGACCTGACCGTTATTGTTTATAATTTCATTGACCTGCTTTCCCACGCGAATACCGAAGTTGAAATGATCCGTGAACTGGCAGGTAACGACACAGCTTATCGGTCACTTATACTTTCATGGTTTCAGCATTCCCAGTTGCTCGACATGATCCGGCAAATGGCAGAAAACAACATTACCGTAGTTTTTACAACCGACCATGGCTCTATCAGGGTGAATAACCCGGTTAAAGTTGTGGGCGACAGAAAAACCACCACCAACCTGCGGTATAAAATGGGTAAAAACCTGAACTACAATCACAAGGAAGTTTTTGAGATCCGTGAGCCGCATGCGGCTCATCTTCCTAAAGTGGATGTGAGTTCAAGCTATATTTTTGCCATTAATTCTGATTTCCTTGCCTACCCCAACAATTATAACTATTATGTTAACTATTACAGGAATACTTTCCAGCATGGAGGAATTTCCATGGAGGAAATGCTGATTCCGGTTGTCACCATGCAACCCAAATAATTCCGTTCCCTTTTTTATGAAAACCATTGAAATAAATTCGCTCGATGAACTGGGCGCAGCTGCTCAAAACTTCATTTCTCTTGCCAGGGGATTCAGAAGATTTGCCTTTTACGGCAGCATGGGTTCGGGTAAAACCACGCTGATAAAAGCAATCTGTAAGGAACTGGGTGCTGTTGATGTAATTACCAGCCCTACTTTCTCCCTGGTTAATGAATATCAAACCACAACAGGTGAAACCCTTTACCACTTTGACCTTTACAGGATAAAGTCAACAGATGAGCTGTTTGACCTGGGTTATGAAGAGTATTTTTACAGCCGGCATTACGTTTTCATTGAATGGGCGGAAAAAGCAGAGGAACTGCTGCCTGATTCCTGCGTCAAAGTTAGTATTGTAGAAACAGATCCTTCAAAAAGGATGATTCACATTGAACTTTAATCATTGAAAAATTTGACTGTTTGTTGTTTTTGTACTAATTTAGATGGTTTGCAATAACTAATCCCTATCATCATGGTTGAACATCGCCCGGAACCGGCAAGTAATCCGTTAATGTACGGTGGTTTACTGCCTCAGGAAGAAATGCTTGCCATGGGGAAAAAGCATAAAAAGCTCACTATTGGCATCCCCCGCGAACGGCAGCAAATTGAACAGAGAGTTTCACTAACTCCTGAAGCAGTTGAAGTGTTGGTTGACAATGGTCATGAAGTCCTTCTTGAAACCAAGGCTGGTGAGGGTGCCAGGTATAATGATACGGACTATTCCGAATGTGGGGCATTCATCATCGATAACCGGAAACAGGTTCTTAATGCGGATATCATCCTTAAAGTATCTCCGCCGGAAATTAAGGATATTGAAATGTTAAAAGGCAACCAGGTGATCCTCTCATCAGTTCATTTCAGTCATCTGACGGAAGAATACATCAGGGGCCTGATGGACAAAAAATGTACGACATTTGCCATTGACCAGATCAGGGATGAACATGACGTCTATCCGGTAATTCAGTCGATGAGTGCCATTTCTGGTATATCTGCCATCAATATTGCCGCGGAACTGCTGAGCAATCAAACAGGCGGCAAAGGTGTATTGCTCGGAGGTATCTCAGGTATCACACCTACCGAAGTAGTAATCATCGGTGCCGATACGGTTGCAGAATTTGCCGCCAGGGCGGCTTTGGGACTGGGGGCTCTGGTCAAGGTGTTTGATAATTCACCACAACACCTGGAAGATTTGCAGCGCAATCTCGGGCAGCGAATCCATACTTCTATTTTTCATCCTAAAGTATTGCGTCGTACACTCAAATCTGCCGATGTGGTAATCGGTGCTCTGAACCTTTGGGACACCGGTCCCCGATACTTCATTACCGAAGACATGGTGAAGGAAATGAAGAAGGGATCTGTGATCATTGACCTGAGTATTGACCAGGGTGGATGCATTGAAACCTGTGAGTACAGAACACTCCAGGATGCCGTATACACCAAACACAACGTCATCCATTTCAGTGTTCCCAACCTGCCTTCACGGGTAGCCCGAACCGCATCCATTGCTCTTAGCAACATCCTTTCTCCCATTTTGGTTACCGTTGGCAACTCAGGGGGATTTAAACCTTTTCTCAAAGCCAATCTTGGAGTCAGAAACAGCGTTTACATATATAACGGCATTCTTACCAACGAAAACCTGGGAAACCAGTTCGGCATTCCTTCAAAGAATATTGACC
>CAYVBH010000250.1:0-5954 GCA_964449015.1 uncultured Bacteroidales bacterium | reverse complement strand
GTTTTCATGAATATTAATGATAACTGGAAAAGTACTTCATGAATTGTGAACGCTCATATTGTGAAGGATCAGAAATATTGCTGATATTTAATTTCCCGCGAAAATCATCAATTGTTTTATAACCTTTTTTCTGCATCCAGGCTGCAATATCTTCGTTCATTACCCTTATCTGTTCCTCACCTTTTTTATATAATACAGAACATACCTGCACTACTTTGGCTCCGGCAAGGAGTTGCTTAATGGCAGCCGTGCCATCGTGAACGCCCGTGGAGGCAGCAATATCGATTTTTTCCACACGGTCTGACAGGATTCCAACCCATCGTAAAGACTGGCGGATGTCCTCGGGAGAACTGAACACTCCTGAACTGGTAATCTTCAAATTTTCGATATCAATATCGGGTTCATAGAAGCGGTTGAACAAAACAACTCCCCGGGCACCTCTGACATATAAGTTGTTAACAACACCGGTCAGATTTGTAAAATGGTTTCCCAGTTTAACCGATATGGGCAGTTTGGTAACATTGCTGATTTTAACAACCAGATCATGGTAGAGCTTTTCGTATTTGTCTGCTGATTTCTCCGAATCCAGGGCCATGAAAAACACATTGAGTTCTAGTGCATCAGCACCTGCGTTTTCGATATCCTTGGCGAAAGATACCCATTCGCTGGCCGACATGCAGTTGATGCTGGCGATAACCGGAATTTTAACTGCTTTTTTGGCATCCTCAATCAGCCTGAGATGCTCTTCAAGTGCATTATTCTTGGAATATGCCGTTATGTAATCATGTGCTTCAGGTGACACTCCGTTTTCTACCAGGGCACCCGCTTCGTATTGAATCTGTTCTTCAAAGAGCGATTTGAGTACCACAGCACCCGCCCCCATCTCTTCAAATCTCCTGATTTTATCAACTGAATTTGTCAGGCCCGAACTGCTGACCATGAGCGGACTGTTAAGTTTCAGCCCCATGTAGTTTGTCGCTAAGCTGATCATAAGCCGTTTTATTTATTATAGTTTCTTTCTCCAAATATCAGGCTGCCAATTCTTACCATGGTGGATCCGGCATCAACGGCAGGTTGATAGTCGCCCGACATGCCCATTGAAATTTCCGCAAACGAGGCATCGGTGCTGAAATACTGCTGCCTGATCACCCTGAAATAACCGGCCAACTGTTTGAATTCCGAAGTCACCTGTGCAATATCTTCGGTAAAGGTAGCCATTCCCATCAATCCCCTTAACCTTACATTTTTAAAGTTTTTGAATTCATGAGAATCCAATATTTCCCTAGCATGCGAATAGGTCATTCCATATTTGGTTTCTTCTTTTGCAATGCGAATCTGCAAAAGACACCCGATTGCCTTGCCTGCTTTTTCTCCTTCCCTATTTATTTCTGAGAGCACCTTCAGGCTGTCAACCGAGTGGATCAGATGTATGAACGGGGCAATGTATTTAACCTTATTGGACTGTAAATGCCCGATCATGTGCCACTCGATGTCGCCGGGAAGAAGAGATTGCTTCTCGAGCAATTCCTGCACCTTGTTCTCGCCAAAAGCTCTTTGACCGGCAGCATAAGCAACACGAATCAATTCAGGCGACATGGTTTTAGAAACCGCAATCAGCTTTACATGGGCTGGCAATTCTTTTCGTAATGAGGCCAGGTTTTCAGCAATATTCATCAGATACGGGGTGAAGAATTTGTATTACATCCAAAAATAATAAAAAAAGGACCACTGAAAAATGATAAAATTGCCAGCTCATGCCCGCTTGGAAAATAAAGTCACAGCTATAGGGTTTTTCGATGCACAAGTATCTACATACAAAACACTTGTTGCTAACTTTATGCCCAAAATCTGAAAAAATGAAGTTTATACCATTAATAATCCTGTTGCTGATGGCTTTCAGAGCCGATAATCCAAAAAAAGACGGTGAATATAAGGGCACTTCAAGATCAATTTATACCGAAGAACCCTATTACGGACATGTTCGGTTGATCATTGAAAAAGGCACAATTGTCAGTATTGATTTTTGCGTGCGCGATTCAGCCAAACACGTAAATTTCGACAGGGAATATGAGAAGTATTTTGCCGGAAATGATATGTATGTGCAACAATGCCGGAATGATTGGAAAGGCATTCAATCATACCCTGACAGTCTGATTAAGCATCAGGATATATCAAAAGTAGATGCCATCAGCGGGGCAACCTGGGCTTACAATATTTTCAGTGCTTCGGTAAATGAAGCACTTAAGAAATAATAAAGTTAAAGGTTTCAGACTATTGCAGGTTTGCTGGATGGCCTTGCCGTCCAATAAAAAAAGCCTGACAGAGGTTTCTGTCAGGCTTTTATAAATAGGTCATGAGTCAGTCAGCTGACTATTTCTTCCAGAGTTTTTCGATTTGCTCAAGCGTCTTTCCTTTCGTTTCAGGTACTAATTTCCACACGAAAATAGCAGCCAGAATACTCATCACACCATAAATCCAATAGGAAAATCCATGGTTGAACAGCTGGGTAAGCCATTGGTTATCATTCATCATAGGAAATGTAAATGAAACTATCCAGTTAGCGATCCACTGTGCTGCAACAGCTATTGACATAGCACCCCGGATGCTGTTCGGAAATATTTCAGAAAGTAAAACCCAGGTAACAGGTCCCCAGCTAACAGCAAAGGAGGCCGTATAGGTAAGCATAAAAATAAGCGCCATAACCCCGGAACTTTCCGTATAGAAAGCAAGTCCAAGAGCAATCATACTAATAGCCATGCCTAATGCACCAATGATCATAAGGGGTTTTCTTCCGAATTTGTCCACAGTTACTATAGCAACTACGGTAAATGTAAGGTTTACAATACCCACAACAATTGTCTGCAGAAGAGAAGCATTGGTGGATGCTCCCATGTTTCTGAATATGTTGCCCGCATAGTAAAGCACTACATTTATTCCAACAAATTGCTGGAATACCGAAAGCATAATACCAATAAAGATCACAAAGAATCCGAATGACAACCATGGTGCACTCTTCTCATGAATAGTCTCTTTGATTTCTTTCAAAATAGCAGGAGCATCTTCTTTTCCCGAAATTTTATTCAGCACACCTAATGCCTTGCTTTCTTTTCCTTTCATGACAAGATAGCGGGGCGTTTCAGGTACGAATATCAACAGGATTAAGAATATACCAGCCGGTATCGCTCCTGAGAAGAACATCCAACGCCATCCTTCCTCAATAAGCCATTGTTCATTGCCCTGTTTGGCAATGAAATAGTTCACAAAATAGATCACCAGCATACCAAAGATGATGGCAAACTGGTTCCAGGAAACAAGCTTTCCGCGAACATTGGCAGGAGCAATTTCAGCAATGTACATCGGAGAAATCATAGATGCTATTCCAACGCCGATACCTCCTATAATTCGGTATATAACAAATGAATATACCGGAAGAGTACCGAAAGCATTGAATGTCTCCGGTTTCCATGCTCCGATTGCTGAAAGAAAGAAAGCTACTGCGGCTATAACAAGTCCGTTTTTACGGCCTAAGGATTTGGAAATAAAGCCTGCAGATGCACCTCCAATAATGCAACCAATCAGGGCACTGGCAACAACAAAACCTTTGATGGCATCTGCTGTATCTTTCAGTTCGGGACCCTCAATCGGAATAGTTTTGCGAAGAAAACCAACAGCCCAAACCGTAACAAGTGCCAGTATAACAACACTGGCAGTTGCTCCTTTCTTTACTCCGACCAGTCTGATAATCTGGGCAGAAATAATCACAAATACCAGATAAATGACAAAAGTCATCAGAACTTTATACTGACCAATCAGTGATAATGTATAGACCTGATTTGCAGGATCAAAGATTTTGGAAATGTAGAACTCCACGAGTGATTTCTCGGCACCGTTTACAACGGCAGTGTCGTAGCCGAACAAAAGTCCACCCAGGGTAGCTACCAATGTCAGGGCCATAATATAAACAGGATTCCCTTTCTTGAAAGCTGTCGAGGTGGACTTTGCAGATGTATCAATGAAAGCCATTACAACTAAATGTACATGTTAATAATAGCCTCATACAGTTCTTGCTTGCCACTGATAACTTTGGGTTCGCCATTTTTCAAAGCCAGTTTTGCAAGATCTTCAAGGTTGAGTTTACCCTGTTCGAAAGCTTTGCCGTCACCTTTGTCAAATGAAGCATAGCGATCTTTCCTCATTTTCAGGTAAGGAGATTTGTCGAGGATATCCTGAGCAATAGTAAGAGCACGTGCAAAAGCATCCATTGCTGAAATATGTGCAATAAAGAGATCTTCAAGATCGGTTGAATTTCTGCGGATCTTGGCGTCAAAGTTTGTTCCGCCGCCCTGTAAACCGCCTGCATCGAGAATTACCAGCATAGCTTCAACCAGCTCATAAATGTCGATTGGGAATTGATCTGTGTCCCAGCCGTTGAAATAGTCACCACGATTTGCATCAATGCTGCCCAACATTCCGGCATCGGCAGAAACCTGCAGATCGTGCTGGAAGCTATGACCGGCAAGAGTTGCATGGTTTACTTCAATATTCAGCTTGAAATCTTTATCAAGACCAAAATTGCGAAGGAAACCAACTACAGTTGCTGCATCAAAATCATACTGGTGTTTGGTGGGCTCCATGGGTTTAGGTTCAATGAAGAAAGTACCCTTAAAACCATTCTTTCTTGCATAGTCTTTGGCAGCATGGAGAAACTTAGCCAGGTGCTCCTGTTCACGTTTCATGTTGGTATTCAGAAGGCTCATATAACCTTCGCGACCTCCCCAGAAAACATAATTTTCGCCACCCAGGGCTATAGTTGCATCGAGTGCGTTTTTAACCTGTAATGCAGCACATGTAAGCACGTTGAAATCGGGGTTAGTGGAAGCGCCATTCATGTAGCGTGGGTTGGAAAATACATTGGCGGTTCCCCAAAGCAATTTTACACCGGATTCCTTTTGTTTTGCACCGGCATAATCAACGATTGACTTTAACCTTTTCTCATAATCCTTAAAAAGATTGCCTTCATCAACCAAATCAATATCATGGAAGCAATAGTAAGGTACGCCAAGTTTGGTTATAAACTCAAATGCAGCATCCATTTTATCATGTGCTTTTTGCATTGGATCAGCGCTCTCATTCCAAGGCATAGGCCTGGTAGCTGAACCGAATGGATCGCTTCCGGTGCCACAGAATGAATGCCAATAAGCAATAGCAAATTTAAAGTGATCCTTCATTGTTTTATTGCCAACCTTACGATTCTCATCATAGCATCTGAAGGCCAAAGGGTTCTTTGATTCCCAACCTTCGTAGTTGATTTTTCCTATCCCCGGAAAATACTCCTTTTTACCAATCGTTACTTTCATATGAATTTTATTAAGTTAATTGTATGTAAAGTTAAATACTAAACGATGTAAATTAAGCACCTTGTTTCTGCAATGTTTTTTTAAGCATACTACTCCATTTTCCGTATGCTTCAGCATATGCAGCAGATTTTGACTTATCAGGTTCAATGGTAGAAAGCTTTTTCAAACCGGCAAATGCCTCCCTGGGTGATTTGAAAATCCCGGCACCCAATCCTGCACCTAATGCAGCACCCTGTGAACCATCGGTATTGTATAATTCTATCGTTGCGCCCGAAATACCGGCAAGGGTTTCCCTGAAAATGGAACTCAGGAACATGTTTGCATTGCCGGCACGAATAATGGCCGGTTTAATACCAGTTTGCTTCATTACTTCCATTCCGTAATGGAAGGAAAAAACTATACCTTCCTGTGCAGCACGGGCCAGATGTGCATTACTATGACGGTTAAAATCAATATTTCCAAAATAACTACCGGTATCAGCATTACCGAGCATACGTTCTGCCCCATTGCCAAAAGGCAAAATAACCAGTCCGTCTGACCCGATGGGAACTTTAGCAGCAATTTCATTCATAGAGGGATAGTCAACCTGAGAAAAGC
>CAYVBH010000249.1:0-5965 GCA_964449015.1 uncultured Bacteroidales bacterium | reverse complement strand
AGGCTGAATTGCGCGATTACCAGAAAAAGGGCGTCAGCTGGATGTGGAAGCTCTATACCAATGATTTCGGTGGCTGCCTGGCCGATGACATGGGCCTTGGAAAAACACTTCAGACGCTTACCTTAATGCAGCAGGTCATCAATGAAGAAAAGAAAAGGCATCGAGGCCCGGTGAATTCGGTTTTCGAACGTCAGCTTACCATATTTGATTCTCCCGAAGCAGCCGATGTCAAGGCAAAACCTTCCCTGATCATCGTCCCCTCTACCCTGATTCACAACTGGATCAACGAAGCCGGACGGTTTGCACCACAGCTGAAAACGGGATTTTACGGAGGCCAGAACCGCAAACCCTTTCACTACTTTTATAACAATTACGATCTGATAGTCACTTCCTACGGACTGGTACGCAACGACCTGGATGCCATCAGACCTTATGATTTCCTTTACCTGATTCTTGACGAAAGCCAGGTGATCAAGAATCCGCATTCCAAAACCTATAAGGCAATGATCGGGTTGAGTTCAGAACATCGTATTGTGCTTACCGGAACGCCCATTGAAAATTCATTGGGTGACCTGTGGTCCCAGATGAACTTTGTGAATCCGGGATTGCTGGGCAATTATGAATTCTTCCGGAATCAATTTGCCAATCCCATTGAAAAAGAGAGCGATGAGAAAAGGGCACGCGCTCTAAGAACACTGATCAAGCCATTTGTTCTCAGAAGAACCAAGAGTGAGGTTGCACGCGAGTTGCCTGCGCTTACTCAGCAGGTTATATACTGCGACATGTCGGAATCGCAGCAGTCATTTTATGAAACCGAGAAGTCGAAAGCCCGGAATCTGATCCTCGACAATATCAACAAGCAGGGCCTTGAAAAATCCTCGTTCATCATTCTGCAGTCGCTCACCAGGCTGCGGCAGGCTGCCAACCATCCGGTGCTTATAGATAACAGCTATGCCGAGGATTCAGGTAAACACGACCTCGTGATCGACTACATGAAGAATGTGATTGCCGAAGGACATAAAGCACTTATTTTTTCATCATTTGTGAAAAACCTCGAATTGTACGCCTCTTTTTGCAATCAGGCAGGGATTCCTTATGCGATGCTTACGGGCGACATTCCGCAGCAACAACGCGAGGCCATCATCAAGAAATTCCAGGATGATCCCGACATGCACCTTTTCTTTATTTCCATCAAGGCAGGTGGGTTCGGGCTGAACCTGACATCAGCCGATTACGTGTTCATACTCGATCCCTGGTGGAACCCGGCTGTTGAGGAGCAGGCACTGAGCCGGGCTCATCGTATCGGGCAAAAAAAGAAGGTTTTCGTGTACCGTTTTATCACCAAGGATACACTGGAAGAAAAAATTCACACGTTACAGGAAAAGAAATCACAACTCGCCGAGAATTTCATCAATAACAATAACCCGTTTGTGGCAGGGGACAAGGAAGAGCTGATGAAGTTGCTGGAGTAGCAGCAAAATAGTAGCAGTGGCAGCGGCAGTATGAAATGCAGTAAGTCACACTTCGACAGGCTCAGTGTGACGGAGCATGTCATACTGAGCCTGCGAAGTATGACGAGTAATAACAGTAGCAGCAAAAGATAAAGTAAGTCTGCAAAGTCTGTAAAGTCTACAAAGTCTTCTGGTCTTCTGGTCTTCAGATCTTGGATCTTGGTTCTTGGTTCTTGGCTCTACTTGTCACTCTTCCTAAGCCCCAGCTCCGCCGCTTTTTCCATCATCAGCTGATATGCCTCATCATAGTTGTTGCGGATGTCACCCTCGAGGATGGCTTCTTTGATGGTATTTTTAATGATGCCCACTTCGCGGCAGGGACCTATGTCAAAGGTTTTCATGATGAGTTCACCGTCAACAGGCGGCTGAAAATTGCGCACTGCGTCCTTTTCCTCAATTTCTTTCAGCTTCTGCCTCACCATCTGGAAGTTGTTCAGGTATAATCGTACCTTTTCGTCGTTTTTCGACGTGATGTCGGCTTCACAAAGCATCATCAGGTCGTCTATGTCGTCACCCGCCTCGAACAGCAAGCGGCGGACTGCAGAATCAGTCACTTCCTCTTCTACGAGTGCAATAGGACGGAGATGCAACAATACCAGCTTTTGCACATATTTCATGGAGGCTCCAAGCGGGAGATGGAGCCTGCGGAAGATCCCCGGCACCATTTTGGAGCCCAGGAATTCATGGCCATAGAATGTCCAACCGTGACCTTTGATATATTTACGGGTTTCGGGTTTGGCAATATCATGCATGATGGCAGCCCAACGAAGCCATAGATTATCTGATTTGCCGGATAACGTATCGAGTACCTGGAGTGTGTGTATGAAGTTATCTTTATGCTTTATTTTATCTACCACAGCCACACCCTTGAGGTTGTCGAATTCCGGGAAGATGATCTTAAGCAATCCGGTTTGCTCCAGCAGAACAAAACCCTGTGAAGGCATTTCAGAAAGGATCATCTTATTTAATTCATCGATGATGCGCTCTCCGGAAATGATACTGATGCGCTCACGGTTATGTTGAATGGCATCAAGCGAAGGACCTTCAATGGTGAAGCCCAGTTGCGTGGAAAACCGGATGGCCCGCATCATCCGGAGCGGATCATCAGAATAGGTGATATCGGGATTGAGCGGGGTGCGGATCAGTTTCTTTTTTAGATCATCCAGGCCGTTAAAGGGATCCAGGAGTTCGCCGTAGGTTTCGCTATTCAGTGAAACAGCCATGGCGTTGATGGTAAAATCGCGCCGGTTCAGGTCGTCTTCGAGGGTGCCGTTTTCAACCACAGGTTTCCGGGAATCGGCATTGTAGGATTCTTTGCGGGCACCCACGAACTCAAGTTCAAGGTCATCGTATCGGAGCATGGCCGTGCCGAAATTCTTGTACACGGTGATCCGGCCTTTTTTGCCCAGCTTCTTTGCCAGACTTTTTGCCAATTCAATGCCGCTTCCCACAACCACAATGTCGATATCCTTTGACAGGCGATTGAGCAGCAGATCTCTGACATAGCCTCCGATGACATAGCCCTGCAGGTTGTTTTCGGCAAGGACCTCCGATAGTATGGGGAATATTTTGTGGTTGAGCGAAATATTCATGAATGAAATGTAAATCGGCACAAAAATAGCATTTCGTAGCACAACCTACAACATACAATATATAACCAACACGCGACATCTCTGTTTTTTATTTAAAATAAAATTTATACATTTGCCTCGTATTTCACTAAGGGGGTGCCCTAAAAAATCGGGCTGAGATCATACCCTTAGAACCTGATCCGGGTAATGCCGGCGAAGGGAATTGGTGGCAATGACGAACGTTGCCGCTGTTTCATTAACTTAAAAACTTTCAATATGAAGCAGGTATGCATTTTACTTGCATTGGTTTGCTTTTCATGGCAGGCCCATGCGCAATTCTCCATCAAGGGGACGGTAACGGGACATGATCAGGAACTGCTGATCGGCGCTCATGTACTAATTACTAACGCTTATTATCAGACAACTACCGACAACAAGGGAAGTTTCGCTTTTAAAGGACTGAAGCCAGGCGCTTATGAAATGAAGGTAAGCTATGTGGGTTATGAAACCTTTACTGCAAAAGTTGAAGTTGGAGCAGATGTTGATTTGCAAATTGAATTAAAGGAATCGCCTGTTGTTGGTGATGCCGTTATTGTGTCGGCCGTAAGGGCCTCGCAAAACACACCCACTACCTTCAGCACGATGAACAAGGACGATATCAGCAGAAACAACACGGCCCAGGATCTTCCCTATGTGCTGAACATGGAACCTTCGGTGGTAGCTACTTCCGATGCCGGAGCAGGGGTTGGGTACACCGGCCTTCGGATCAGGGGAAGCGACATCACCCGCATCAATGTTACCATCAATGGCATACCGCTTAACGATCCCGAATCGCACGCGGTATACTGGGTAGATATTCCCGATTTTGCCAGCTCGGTCAACAGCCTGCAACTGCAACGCGGGGTTGGCTCATCCACTAACGGTGCCGGGGCATTTGGCGCATCGATGAACCTGGAAACCAATTCAATTCAGGCAAAACCATACGGACTGGTAAGTCTCGGCGCAGGATCTTTTGATACCTGGAAAACCTCCTTTCAGGGAGGGACAGGGCTGATGCGCAACCACTGGTATTTTGAAGGAAGGGTATCGGCTCTGGGTTCGGATGGTTATATCGACAGGGCTACATCTGATCTCAGTTCATACTTCATCCAGGGCGGGTATTACTCTGAGAAAACCCTGATTAAGGCAATTGCATTCGGAGGTAAGGAAAAAACTTACCAGGCATGGTACGGTATTGACGAAGAAGCCATGAAAAGCAACCGTACATTTAATTATGCCGGCGCTATTTATGATGAAAACTGGAATGTAACCGGATACTACGATAACCAAACCGACAATTACACACAAAATCATTACCAGTTGCACATTTCACAACGCCTGGCACAAAACCTAAACCTGAATCTTGCTGGACACCTGACTTCCGGCAAGGGATACTATGAAGAATATCAGCAGAATGAACCGTTTGCCGATTACGAACTCAGCAATCTGTATTTCGGACTGGACAGTATTCCCAACGGAGGCCTTTACAGCTATTTCTTCCATGATTCGGTTACCAACACCGATCTGGTGCGCCGCCGCTGGCTCGACAACAAGTATTACGGGCTCACCTGGTCGTTGCACTACAAGCCCGGCAAGGCAGATATCATCATCGGGGGTGCCTATAACAAATTCGACAAAGCCAAACACTACGGCGAAATCATCTGGGCCGAATTTGCCAGCGTTCCCAATGATCACCGGTATTATGAGAATATGTCTTTCAAAACCGATTTCAATGTTTTTGCAAAAACAGCTTGGTCACCCATTGAGGCACTCACGCTGTACATTGACCTGCAATATCGTACCATTACCTATAAATGCCACGGAAATGAAAGCCATTTGAATCTTGTTGCCATCAATGAGACTTTTCACTTTTTCAACCCCAAGGTTGGTCTGAGTTACAATACCAGGCCGGGAATCTTATACCTTTCATTCAGTATTGCCCACCGCGAACCCATCAGGGACGACTATATTGATGCCGTTACCGGTGAAAAGCCAAAACCCGAAATGCTGGGAAACCTGGAAGCAGGTATTCGCAAATCAGGACATAATTTTCAATATGCAATGAATTGCTACCTTATGAATTATCACGACCAGCTGGTGCTTACCGGGGCTATCAATGACGACGGTCAGTATGTGAGAAAAAATGCTGGTAAAAGCTACCGGACAGGAGTGGAACTCTCCGGTGGATTCAAACCTGTCAAAGTACTTGAAGTTGCAGGTAACCTGAGCCTGAGCATAAATAGAACCGATTATAAGCAGGAAGGTGATGAAGGTCAACTGATGACCTATTCAAATTCTACCTTGTCATTTTCACCGGGAATTACAGGAAGTTCACAGGTACGCTTATTTCCCTTCAAACAGTTTGAAATCGACTGGTTGTTAAAGTATGTAGGTAAGCAATACCTTGACAATACCGAAAATGAAGAATTGGTTCTTGATCCGTACCTGGTAAACAACCTCAGGCTGGCCTATCTGATTACCGGTAAAGATGCTCCTGATGTGGAACTCACTCTGATGGTCAACAATATGCTTAATGAAAAGTATGAATCGAACGGTGCAGTTTATGATAATGTCCCCTATTATTACCCGCAAGCGGGGATTCATTTCATGGCCGGATTAAATGTTAAATTTTGAATTATTAACTAATTGATAATATGCATGTAACGAAAATAAGTTAAAGAAATATTAAAATTTAAGAATTCATGTAACTAATATGGCATGATTTTCGTAATAGAATTACAAGGGTTAATAATTAGTTGTAATTAGGGTTAAATAATAGTTTTTCTAGGTTTTTTTCGTAATTTTAGGTTTAATGGTTAGGGTTAAAAAGCGGGAGTCTACAAA
>CAYVBH010000248.1:0-6024 GCA_964449015.1 uncultured Bacteroidales bacterium | reverse complement strand
TCAGGGAGAAAGGGCATCTGAGTTTTCTGAAAACACTCATGGATGAAATCACCGATATGCATCTCCGGCTGCTGAATCGTGAAGATGAAACCGAATACAGAGAATTATACCGCAATGCAGCTGATAACCTGGATGTATTCAGGAAAAAAACATCGGACCCCAATGCGGGAGATGTGGAAGCCAGTTTGAATGCACTATATGGACTTTTATTACTCCGGTTGAAAAAGAAAACGGTGAGTCATGATACCGAATTGGCCATGGCCTCTTTCAGCAAACTCATGGCCCGACTTTCACTTATATTTCTGCAGGTAGAACGAGGTGAACGGGAACTTTAGGCCATTGGCTATTAGCTATTAGCTGTTAGCTTTTAGCCCTGACTAAGCTGTCGCTGGGTACCGGATACTCGATACTGGATGCATGAGTATTTGGAGCTGAGATTTGGAATTTGGCTGCCACTGCCACTGCCACTGCCGCTACTGTCTTGTCACTAGTCACTTGTCACTTGTCTCTTTCTTCAATCGGGCATTTGCTGATTCACCACATTTTCTTCACGTATCCGGTTAACCAGATTTTTGTAGTAATCATCGGCCTCTTTTTCCTCGAACTCGGTATGAGAGCGGGCGGCCCACGATTTGGCCTGTTCCAGATCGCCCAGCACTTCATAGGCCACTGCAATGTTAAACGCGGCGCGGCCGGCATCTTTGCGATCACCTTTCTCTACCACTTTCATCCAGGCATTGATGGCACCCTTCCAGTCGGCAACCTCTGAATACCTAACCCCGGCGCCCAGTTCCTTCTTTGGTTTGTCAAAGAAATACCGGGTGACCTGGTAATAGGTTGGAGAAATTCTTTCTCCGTAAATAAAACCTGCATCATAACTGGCCCTGTTGATGGCTTCGGTTTTATCGAGCATCTGGTTCAGGGCAGCCTGCAGCGTGGTAGCCTGTGCGTCAAAGTTCAGCCGGTGCGTAGTCTGGTACTCATCTAAAATAACATGGTTTGCTGCATCGTATAGCCGTATTCCGAAATTAATTACAGCCACGCCGGTTGCTTTAATTTCAATACGGGGTATGACCACGCCTTTGTCGTTGGTGGTTTCAATTTTAATGGGGCTATTGGTCAATATGAAATCCGTGTCGAAGATTTCAATGGCAAGCACGGCATCAGACTGGTGCCTTTTACATATTTCATCAATGGTATTCCAGTCGAGTGGTGCGGGAAACGTGTTTTTTGTGCCGTTGCTTTTATATTTCTCAGCAGTTCTTACAGTCTGGTAGCGCTGTGTTCCCGAACAGGCCTCGATGAATCCGTCCGTGATTTTCATAACAGACTGCTCATCCTGGCGGAACATCTCGCCGGTGACAACCTGTTCCAGTTTGCTTTCAGGACTTTCCTCGTGCACCGACCGGTCGATCATGGCAACAGTCTTAATGTGGTCGGGCAGCACAATAGCCGATGGCCTTACCAGGGTTAGTTTCACCCAGGCTGAGCTTGATAGCAGCATAAGCACGGTAAATGCAGCTATGAAATATACGATTCTTTTCATGGCAGAATCTTTTTTTACCGTATACGCAAAAATGGATATTTATTTACATTTCTTTTCGTGAATTTGAATTCGGAAATTTTATGCTATTTTTGCGGGAGAATAAGGGCATTTAGCTCAGTTGGTTTAGAGCATTACCTTGACAGGGTAGGGGTCACTGGTTCGAATCCAGTAATGCCCACTTTATTGTTTCGCAGTTATTTTGCCAATGGTGTTTCGGGAGGTTTTTCAGAGTGTTTATCAAGTCTCCAAAGTCTCCAAAGTACCCAAAGTATCCAGAGTCTTCAAAGTCTTGCACGTTGGTTGGTGATTTCCGTTATGCTTACATCCTGAGTTTTCCAATGGTATTCCAAAACCATTTAAGTCTGCTGATCAGGTTGTCTATCATAGATTACTTGGACTATTAAAAACGAACCCTGGTTTCATAGAATTTATTCACTTTACCTGTCTGATGATTGTCATTTAACAATAGCATCAATTGGCACCAGGTGTGTGTCACATCCATTATTCAATAACCGTAAGATAAAACGCAGGGCTTTTACTGTCATCTTTACTCCATTTGGCTTCGCTGCCTTTTCTTACATAAAGCACACCGGCATTTCTTCTAATGTTAAAAAGGACAACGGGTCTGGGTATCTTTGATTCATCCATCCTGACAAGTCTGTTCTCATTTATGCCATAAACTTTCAACCATTCGAGCGACAGGGAGATTATACCATTCAGTATGATGTCATATTGGCCCAGGTCGAATTCAACCCAGCCTGATTCATCGGAGACATTAATGATGATGTTTTCTTTAAGTAATTCGTTCTTCGGTAAATCAGCCACAATATCTCTGATGTGCAACCGGAATAGTGTGCTGTCAAAGGATTGCTTATAAAGCTTCACGTGTATACTTTTTAGCCTGACTGGCGCGTTACCCAGGTCAATTTTTACTCCCAGTTCGTGACCACTTCCAAATTGAGTACCACCCCATCCACATACTCCTCCTCCTTTTGAATATTTTGTTGTGCCTGCTTTCCGAATAATTCCCCTGGGTTTCACAATCACTTCGGCAATATTGTATAGTTGCTCCTCCATTGCTATAGAGCGCGGGTTTGACATTAATTCTTCAATTGTATAGGTTTGTGCCTGAAAACCAACCATTGAGAACCTGACCTTACTGTCAACGGGTAGTCCTATAACATCCAGATTATAATTGCCTGTTTCGTTGGTGATCGTTCCAACAGCAGTTTCAACAATTCCAATATTTACATACTCAATAGGCTCTCCACTTGTTTTGCAAACAACATTTCCTGTTATTACTTGAGCATGAACCGGACATACTGCAGTTGCAAGAAGAACAAATATGAATAATCTGTATGATCTCATAGTAATCTTTTGGGTTTAGGCTTAAATAATTGTAAACTCATATTCAATATCATTTCGGAGTTGTTCATAAAAGTAATCAAACTCCATAACCTCTTCCAGATAATAGACCCCATGTTTTACATATCCCTTGATATATCTGTTTGGCAATAATAGCGGCCACTTTTCCGTATTTAATAGATATTACATATAAGTTATATATAAAGCCATCTAGGTGCAATTTATTTATAAATATTCATACCAATATGCAAACTGAATGTTTATTTCAATTTCCCCTGTGTTCTTGAACAACAACAGCTGCTACCCCCTGATTTGCCCGTCACTTGTCTCTTGTTATTTGTCCCTTGTCCCTCGTCCCTTCTTCAAATCACTCATATCGCAGGGCCTCAGCCGGATTGCGGCTGGCATTTAGGACATAATTAATTGCAGCAATTGACGCTGCCAGCAACAGGATAAAGAGGCTGCATGCTGCAAAAATGCCCCAGTGGAGTGGAATTTTTAATGCAAAGTGCTGCATCCATTTTCCGGCAGTAAACCAGGCTCCTGCCAATCCAACCAGCACTGCAGGGATAGCAACGGATTCCAGGTCAAAAATAAAGACCCGGAGAATATCAGCGAGGCTGGCTCCATTGATGCGGCGAATGGCCAGTTCTTTGCGACGACGTGCAGTTTCATTGGTGGTATACCCCAGCAAACCGATAATGGTAATGAGCAGGATAACAGCATTCCCGGCCATCATGGCATTGCGGAAACCATATTCCGATTTGTAACGGGCTTTTTGTTCCATTTCCAGGCTTTTTACCACAGCATCCTGGTGCGGCAAAAATTGGTTTACGATATTGGTAAGTTTCTGAATCATGCCCGCTTCTGAAGCTTCGCCGGCTTTGACCAGAATGTAAAACTGAAACGAGGAACGCTCTGCCCGCACCTGTCTGAATTTTTCCTCGGAATAATAATAAAACACTGAGGGACGGGGATCGGGATTGGTAAGGGTGTTCACCACGAAATCGGGGAAAACTCCACGAATGGTCGATCTTCCGTGCTCACTGATGTCAACCTGCTGGCCAATCACCTGGTTCCAGCCATTGAACACCTTGAGCTTCTCGGCACATTTTTGGCTGATCAGTAGGTCGTTGACCACAGAATTTTTACTTGAAAAACCTTCGCCTTCGGTAACCGGGATATCAAGAATCGACAGGTAATTGTCATCAATAAAATAGAAATCGGCTATATTGAATAATTCCTTTTGCCTGTCGTCTGAAAAGATATTATTGCCCGATGCGCCCTCAATCGGCAATCCGCACCCCAGGCCTGTTTTTTCAATTCCTGGAACAGTACGCAATTCATTCAGCAAAGTTGAAACCTTGTCCGGTTCCATTCCTCCTGTTTCAGCCAGATATACTCCGTTGGTCCGGTAACCATGATTGGCGGTGATCAGCCTGTTGTATTGCATGCCAACCAGCACCAGCATGGTAAGTATAAAGGCAGCACCGGCAAACTGGAACGAAAGCAATACCAGTTTCCACTTGTTCTTTTTCTGTTGGTAATTGCGAAAAGCTATGGCAGCCGGAATCCGCGAGAAGAACCGGGCCGGTAAGTAACTTATCAGGACGACCAGTGCAATAATCAGGAATAGTACCGGCCATAGTATACGAACATTTACAAATGTACTCAGTTGATGGCCCAATTGCATTTCAGCAACGGGCTTGAGAATCAAAATAAGCAGGAAGGCCCCTGCCAATGAAATACTAAACAACAAAAACGTTTCGAAGAAAACAAGTTGCTGCAGGTTACCGGCTTTGGCACCGCATGTTTTGTGAATCGCCGAGCTTTTAGCCCTTTGTATCAATACACTCATCGTGAGCAGGATGTAATTCATGAACGACACAAACAGAACAGCAAAAGCAATGGTGGTAAGGATAAGGATCATGTCTTTCACCCCGTCAGAGTATAGCCTTTTGATGGGCATAAAAGAATATTTCAGAGCTATACCTCCCTGTTGCCGTTCCATTTCTTCAATATCCTGGTATTTTATTTGCATCTGACGCACTGCTGGTTCCAGATTTTCAGGCTCAACGCTGGGTGCCAGTTTCACTACAGCATAGTATCGGTCGTTACCCATCCAGTTCATTGAGCCGTCCCATGGGAAAAACTGACCTGTGGAAACCATGGAAATCAGTACATCATAGCTGTAATTGGTGTTTTCGGGTAATTTTTCAAAAACCCCTGCAATGGTGATTTTTCTGTCGGGGTATTCCTTGAGTTCAATGGTTTTACCGGTCACATTGCCTCCCATCTCTTCAGCAATCCTGTCAGAGACCATACAATTCATCGGGCTTTTAAGAATTTCCTTCGGATTTCCGCTGATCATGGGAAGCGGGAGCACATCGAACAGGTTTTCATCGGCCAGTGAAAAATCGGCCTGGTAGCTTTTGTTGTCTTCGGTATAGAATACTGAGGAACCGATGTTGTTGAGTCTGGTTGCAGCCTCAATACCCGGCACCTCGGCTTTTAATCCGGGAGCAATGGCTCCGCTCACCCTTGGGTAACTTTCCAGCTTGTCTGACGACTTGTCCATTTTGAAATTCTCGTGGACCACATAAAGCCGGTTCGCATGAGGATAGAAGCTGTCGAAACTGTAATAATAAAATACTTCGGACAGGAGTAAAATACCAAATGCCAGTCCGGCCGACAAGGATATGATACGCGTAACTGAATGTTCTCCCTTGCGGAACAACCTGCGGTAAGCTATTTTAAATGCGTTCATTTGAGTATAAGATTGAAAAACACTAATCGGTATGGTCAATTCACTTTCTGATGGAATACCCGCAATAAAAGTGCCTATTCCTTTAAGTGGCAGAATACAAGGATGTTAAAATCAGAAACGACCCATGTGATTTGTCAATTTATTAGACAAACGGTGTACGCAATCAAAAAGATCAGGCAGGATTTCACCAGGCTTACCCTGCGTATAGGCCAATATTATTCAGGTGATGCAGCCATGCTTTTTTCAGTGGCTTTGAGTTCGGAAAGTATTTTCGAGACTTTTCTTGCCGGAGCCCATAAAGTGGCATGTGATCCGTAGGGTCCCAGCGGACACTCGGGGTATTTAC